>CAZJTB010000043.1:0-10254 GCA_964548485.1 uncultured Chryseobacterium sp.
CGAGCTTCTCGTAGATCATCATGTTCAGGATGTTGTAGATGCCGAAGCCGGCCACGAGCAGCAGCACCACGCTCACCACGTAGCTGATAAGGCTGCGCACGCTGCTGCCGGTCTCGAACTGGGCGTTGGCGGTCTGAATGTCGAGCGCGTCCACATCGAAGCGGCGCGCGTACTCCCTGGCCATGGCCGGGGCCATCGCCAGGTCCTTCAGACGCACCTGGATGTCGGTGATCCAACTGCGCGGCTGTGCCAGCAGGTTCTGCGCGGTGGTGAGGGTGACGAAGCAGGTGATGTTGTCGAAGTCGGCCATGCCGCTCTGGTAGAAGCCGATCACCTTCAGCGTGAAGCGGTCGCCCGCGATGGTGGAGACCTGCACGGCATCGCCGAGACCCACGCGCATCTTATCGGCCAGTCCCTTGCCCAGCACCACGCCATTCGCGCTGGCCGCCAGATCGGCAACGGAGCATCCCAGCAGGTAATCACTGAAGTTCAGCAGCCGATCCTCCTCCAAGGGGTCGATGCCATTCACCGCGCCATTCACCTCAATGGTGCCGGCATTGAAGAAGACCTGCGCCGCCACCTTCGGGGCGATGCCGTCCACGCGCGGGTCCTGGCGCAGGGCATCGATGATGGCCAGCGCGTTCCGCACCGCGGTCTTGTCCGACTTGGGCTTGATGCGGCTGATGAAGGGATGGGCCACATCTACGCCGGCCGCCCGATCCAACAGGTTCAACAGCTCCAGCGGCTGCTGCTCGGCGGGGCGTATCTCGTTGTAGATGCGGATATGGGCCGTGCGATTCAGGATGAGGCCATCGAGCAGGCTGTTCAGGCCGTTCATGAAGCCGCTGAGCGCGATGTACATGGCGATGCTGATGGCCACGCCCACCGCCGCCACGATGCTCTGCCGCAGCCGTGCGCGCAGCAGGGTGGACGAGATGCTCAGGAGCAGGCGTTGACCCATTGGGCTACGGATGCACGATCACCGTGGTGCTATCGATGCCGCCCGTCACCTCCACGCGCTGCAGGTCGCGCAGGCCGGTTGCGATTTCGCGTTTCTCGTCCTTGCCCACCAGCACATACCGATCCTCCACGAGGTAGGCGGCCGGTATGGTGAGCGCGCGCTCCTTACGCGCCAGCACGATGTTGGCCTCCACGGTGAGGTTGGGATAGAGCACGGGCGGCGCCTGCTTGAAGACGGCTTCCACGGTGAAGGTCCGTGTGCGCTCATTCATCAGCGGGTCCACGCGCGACACCGTGCCCGCCAGCACCTGGCCCTTGTAGCTGTCCATGGTGATGAGCACATCCTGCCCCGGCTTCACGCGCACGATGTCGTACTCGTCCACCTGCAGTTCCATCAGGAAGGCATCGGCCCGGCCCAAGGTGGCCAGCGCGCGCTGAGGGTTCGCCAGCTCGCCGCGCTCGATGAGCACGTCGTACACTCGGCCGTCGAGCTGGCTGCGCACCGTGTGGTCGCCCTCGGCCGCGCGGCGCAACGCGAGCTCGTTCTCCGCCAGACGTAGCTCGTTGCTCAGGCGCGTGCGCGTCTCGGCGTGGGCCTTCTGCGCGGTGAGCAGGGCATTGCGCGCCGTTGTGTAAGCCAGCTCACGGCTATCGAGTTCGGCCTTGCTGCCGATCTGCTTCTCCCAGAGCGCCTTCTGCCGCGCATAGAGCGCGCTGTCATTGGCCAGTCGGGTGCGCGCCTGCTCCACGGCCAGGCGCAGCTGCTCCAGCACCGGTGATCCCGGCCCGGCGTTCTGCCGGAGCAGCTCCAGGGCCAGTTCGGCGCGCTGCGTGCCCAGGTTGGTGGTGCGGTCGTCGATGGTGAAGAGCGCATCGCCCTTGCGCACGCTATCGCCGGCGTGCACGTGCACCTCGGCCACGATGCCGCTCACCGCCGCGAAGGCCTGGTACTGGTCGCGGGCCTTGATGATGCCGCTGGCATACACCGCTTCGGTGATGGGCCCGACGGTGGGCTTGGTGGTCTCGCGCTTCGGCCCGCAGGCCAGGAGCACCGATCCGGCGAGAAGGAGGAGGCCATACCGCATGGCGCGAAGGTCAGGCTCTGGTTGCAGAGCCGGACTGACTTACATCGGGTCCTTGCGCCGAATGAGCCGCCATCCTTCCGTTCTTTGCTCGGTCCAACTCCCCCCGCATGAGCCCTCGCCAGTTCCGCACCCTCGCCATCCTCGCGCTTATCCTCGCCGCCGCGGCCAGCCGCATGCTGCCGCACCCTTACAACTTCGCGCCCATGAGTGCCATGGCCCTCTTCGGCGCCGCGCACTTCAGCCGCAAGGCTTGGGCCTTCGGGGCGCCGCTGCTGGCCACCTGGCTCAGCGACCTCTTCCTGAACAACTTCGTGTACAACCACTACCACGAGGGCTTCGTGTGGCTCTACGATGGCTGGTACTGGCCCTATGGCACCTTCGCGCTCATCGCGCTCCTGGGCATGGTCACCTTGCGCAAGGTCACGGTGCCGCGCGTGATCGGCAGCAGCCTGGGCGCCTCGGCGATCTTCTTCCTGATCACCAACCTGGCCTGCTGGCCCGGCAACACGATGTACACGCAGGACCTGGGTGGCCTCATGGCGTGCTATGCGGCAGGCCTGCCCTTCCTCGGCGGCACGGTGCTCGGCGACCTCACCTACAGCGGATTGCTCTTCGGCAGCTTCGCGCTGCTGCAGCAACGCTATCCGGCCCTGCGCGCCGCGATCGCCTAGTTCACCGCGATGCCATGAGCGGGATCAGCAGCAACAAGGCGCCCGAGCCCGTGGGCCATTATCCCCATGCCCGTCGCGTGGGCAATCTGCTCTTCCTGAGCGGCGTGGGACCGCGGGAGCGCGGCACGAAGAAGATCCCCGGCGTTGAGTTGAACGCCGATGGCACGATTGCTTCCTACGACATCGAGACGCAGGTGCGCAGCGTGTTCCAGAATGTGAGATGGATCCTCGAGGATGCCGGATCATCCTGGGAGAAGATCGTGGACGTGACGGTTTACCTCACCAACATGAAGGACGACTTCCCCACCTACAACCGGCTTTGGAGGGAGTACTTCGAGCAGGACCCGCCGTGCCGGACGACCTTGGAGATCAATTGCCTGCCCACCCCAATCGCCATTGAGCTGAAGGTGGTGGCGACGGTGTAGGCACCATGGACCGCTCCGCCATCCAGGCCGCGCTGGTCCGCCATCACGAGGACTTCATCACGAATGTCCTCGCGCTGCCACACGAGCATCTCACGCGCTCGCCTGAGGGCAAGTGGACACCGGCGCAGCACCTCGGTCACATTCTGCGCGCGGTCCGGCCGGTGGCCCTGGCCTTGCTCGTCCCCAGGTGGTTCCTGCGCTGGCGCTTCGGCACGCCGAACCGGCCACCCCGTGATTACGATGGGCTGGTGGCACGCTATACGGCGAAGCTGGCCGCCGGAGGCCGTGCCTCAGGCCGGTTCATTCCACGGCCGACAGCCGCGAACAAGGTGGGGCCAATGGCTGCAGACCTGCGCGCCACCGTGAGCACTCTCTGCGTCAGGCTGCAGCGCTGGTCCGAAGAGGACCTTGATCGCGTACTGCTGCCCCATCCGCTGTTGGGTAAGGTCACCGTGCGCGAGATGCTCTACTTCACCATCTACCATGTGCAGCACCACCAACGCTTGGTGGAGCGGGACCGCCGCTGATCACTTCCGCATCGGCATCACCTTCCCATAGGTGAGGCTCCGCCATGCCCATTCCATCGGACCGAACCGGAAGCGCGCCAGCCACCAGCGGCTCCAGAGCACCTGCACGATGAAGACCGCCAGTGCGATCCCCTCGAACCGCACCACGCTCACGTGCGTGCCCCATCCGAGGCCGATGCCGTAGAAGAGGCACAGTGCGATGATTGTCTGCATGAGGTAGTTGGTCAACGCCATGCGGCCCATGGGCGCGAGCGCCATCAGGCGGCCCCTCCAGGCCGTGCCACGCCACAGAAGCGCGAAGTCGCTCGCATAAGCCACGGCCAAAGGCACCACGCTGAAGGCATAGCTCGCCGTGCGCAGAAGCGACGATGGCTCAGGCGGATGTCCGACATGGCCTTCGGCCCACCACAGGAGCACGGATGCAGGCAGGCCGATAGCGAAGCCACCGATGCACAGGCGCTTCAACAATTCCGCATGCCGCTCCACGTCCAGGAAGAGCCGGCGGCGCGAGACCCACAGGCCCAACAGGAAGATGCCGAGCACCTTCGGAAGGCGGTTGCTCTCGACCAGGTGCACGATGCGGAATATCCATCCGCGCGAATTCGTGTGGAGGAACTCCTGCCAGCCTCCATCCGCTACGGATAGAAAGGCATCGAACGTGGTGTCGCCAAACGAAGCGTCGCTCGCCTCCATCCACCGCACCACGGGAGCCACCGGATCGAATCGGGCATGGCTGAGCACCACAGCCGCGTCAATGGCAATGGGCGACAGGATGAGCGCAGCGGCGATGATCAGCAGCGGACGGTCATTCAGACCGCGGAACAGCGGCAGCAGCAGACCGAGCACCGCGTAGAGGAAAAGGATGTCGCCCGCCCACAGATAGCGCATGTGCAGCCAGCCAATCACGAGCAGGATGAGCATGCGGCGGTAGAAGCGCAGGAGCCCATCGCTCCCTTTCGCCAGGAAGAAGCCGAAGCCGATGCCGAAGAGCAGGGAGAAGATCGAGTAGAACTTGCCATCGATGAGGATGGTGTGGAAGGCCTCCAGAGCCTCATCCAACGAGGCTCCGGGCAGCAGGGCTCGCGCTTCAGGCGCCATGAACATCCACACCGAGAGGACCGCGTAGGTGCTCCACACCACACCGAAGAGGGCGAAGCCGCGCAGGGCGTCGAGCAGCTCGGTGCGTTGGGTTGTGGGTGTGCTCATGGGCTGAATGGACTACGCCAACCCGAAGATGATCATCAAGAGCAGCACCCCGATCAGGTCCATCCACAATCCCGCCTTCACCATCTGGCGCATGGGGATGCGGCCGGTGCCGAACACGATGGTCTGCATGGGCGAGGCCACCGGCAGCATGAAGCCCAGGCTGGCGGCCAGCGCCGAAGGCCATAGGATGCTCTGGGGGTCCATGCCCCAGCGCTCGGCCATGGCGGCAAGGATGGGCAGCGTAAGGCTCGCAGTGGCGGTATTGCTGCCCAGCTCGCTCAGCAGGCATACGATCAATGCGGTGCTGCCGATCAACAGCACCATGGGCAGGGAGCCGAGCCCCGCCATCGCTTCGCCGATGATGCCGCTGAGGCCGCTCTTGTCCACGCCGGCGGCCAGCGCGAAGCCACCACCGATCAGCAGCAGCACGCCCCACGGCACGCGCTGCTCGGCGAAGCTCCAGCTCATGAGGGTGCGGCCTTCTTCATGCGTGGAGTAGGCATCGTGCGGGTGCCGCATGCGCTTGCCCGCAGGCAGCAGGAAGAGCAGCACCGCGCCCATGACGGCCACGGCCGCATCGCTCACCTCCTTCAGCGCACCGGCGCGATCGCGCCAGCCGGTGAAGAGCACCAGGTCGCCCTGCTTGAGCGTGTCTCCGGTCATCCAGAGGAGGGCCACCAACGCGAACACGCCGCCTGCGAGCCATTCATCGCGTGAGGGGCGGCCGAGTGCCTTCAAGCGTTCGCGCACCGCATCGGCACCGCCGAGCGAATCGCCCTTCAGCCTGAAGACGATGCGCGTTAGCAACAACCAAGCGACCGCGAGGAAGATGAGCGCGAGCGGAAGGCCCGTGGCCATCCATTGCCCGAAGCCGATGCTTGCTTGATCCGGATAGAGCTGCTTCCACAGTGCGATGAAGACGAGGTTCGGCGGCGTGCCTACCGGTGTAGCCATGCCACCCACGGTGGCGCCGTACGCGACACCCAACAGCAACGGCACGGTCAATCGCTTGCGCGCATCGGCGGGCGCATCCTCGTCGTCGATCAGGCTCAGCGCGATGGGCAGCATCACCAATGTCGCGGCGGTGCTGTTGATCCACATGCTGAGGAGCGCGGCGGCGACCATCACGCCCAGCACGAGGCGCTCCGAGCCGCTGCCCACGCGCGCCATGATGCCCAGCGCGATGCGCCGGTGCAGACCGCAGCGCTCGATGCCCAGCGCGATGATGAAGCCGCCAAGGAAAAGGAAGATGATCTCCTTGCCGTAGTGCGCGGCGGTGGCCGGCACACCGTCGATGCCCAGGATGGGGAAGAGCACCAGCGGCAGGATGGACGTGACAGGGATGGGCACCGCCTCGGTGATCCACCACAGGGCCATCCAGGCCACCAGGCCGGCCATGAGCGCGGGCGCTTGGCCATGGTGTCGAAGAAGCATGCAGGCCAATGCTGCGAGCACAGGCCCCGCGAACAGGAAGAGCCAGCGCCTCATGATGCGCGCATGCGCTTCGGCGTTCGCAGGAAGAGCGCGGAGAGCGCAGCCACCGAGATGAGCAGGCCGAGGAATTCGCGCACCACCTCGATGTGGGGCTCATGCGCCTGCATGCTGCCCGTGATGGAGGGGAATCCCATGCGCGCCCAGTCCACCATGCCGGTGATCATCGTGCACATCCAGATGAATTGCGCGGCGGCCACCACCAGGATGGCCCGGCGATCGGCCCGACCAAAGGCGGCTAGCGCGAATAGCGCTGCGGTTGCGCCGTAAGCGGCCACCCAGGCGATGGGGTCAGGGTCGTTGAGGTTGAGGTAGGCGAATGCCGCGAAGAGCAGCGCGACCACGAGCAGGAAGGGCTTTTTCATGGGTCTTAGAAATCAATGCGGTAGCTGAGGTTGGGGATGAGGCCGAGCTGCTGCTGCGCCACCACGCGTCCCTGGCGGTGGTCGTAATAGCGGTAGGCCTCGTTGCGCGTGTTCAGGATGTTCTGGAGGTCGAGCGACCATTGCCCGCTGCGCCGCAGGTGCTCGCGCCTGAGGTAGACGCGGAAATCGATGCGGTGGTAGGTGCCCTGCTGCTGGCTGAGCGGGTTGGCCGCATCGAAAACGGTGCCGCCGGTTACGGCGCTCAGCCCGGTGTCGATGGGCGTGGACCTGGCGCCGCCGGCGACCACACCTCGCAGGTTCAGGCCCCAGACGCGCGCGCGCTGCTCGGTGCGCTTGGTGAATTCCCGGCCTGCGATGCCGTTCAGGATGAAGCCCCGGCTCCAGCGGCCCTCGCGCTCGCGACCGTCGGATCCCGTGTAGGTGGCAAGCAGCGCCGTGGCATTGAAGTGAAGGTATCGCCCCCGGTGGAGGTCGTGCGTGAAGGAGGCTTCGGCGCCCGTGTTGCGCGATCGCCCGCGCGCGGCCAGCTCAAGGATGAGCGGCTGGTCCCAGGCGTTCGCCATGCTGCCGTCGTCATTGAAGGGCGGCCTCCAGCGTGTGGCATCGCCAATGGCCACATCGTCGCGCTGCTGGATGAATCCCTCGAGGTGCACGCGGAGGTGAGGTCGGAGCATGTGGTCGAATGCGATCACGGCCTCCTGCATCCTGTCGGGTCCAATGGCGCTGTTATCCCAGGCATCGCCCAATGGCTTCACGAAGAAGAGCTGCAAGGCGGGCAATTGGCTGCGCTGGCCGGCAGAGATGGACGCTGAGCTCCGCTCGCCAAGGGAATAGCGCGCGCTGGCGCGCGGTTCCCAGGCCCCGTTGCCATTGGCGGTGTAGTGCGCGTACGCGCCGCCCGCTTCCACGCGCAGCCGGGCGCCCATGTCCCAGCCCATCTGGGCGAATGGCCGTACCAGCCAGCCGGTTGAGGTTTCGGTGAGCAGCAGGTCTTTCTCAACCGTCCGCTCCATGAGGCTGCCGCCCGCTTCGAGCTGGAGTCGGTCGCTGATGCGCGCGTTGACGCGCGTGAATGCGGAGAGCTTCCGCTCTAGCAGCGATGCGTCGCTCCGCGCGGTGATCGCCCCTGCTTCCGTATACGATGCAGAGGTCCGCGACTGATTGTTCTCCGAGATCACCAAGGTGGTTCGCCAGGCGGCTGCCTTCCCGAGTGGCAGCGACACGGAGAGGCCGGCGGCGCCCATCCGCCCGTCGTAGCGGATGTCCTGGCTGTCCTTATCGATGGCCCAAGCGGAGGTGTCCGCGAGCGGCGCGTGCCGGTTCTCACTGATGCCGCCCAGGCCGAAGAAGGAGATGGAGCCGCGCGCGATCGGAAGCGATGCATGGAAGGAGAGGTCCTGGAAGCGGATCACCTCGTCGCCGAGGTCCACCCCCATGCTGCTTAGAAGCCCCAGCGTAGAATAGCGGTAGTTGACCAGGTAGGTGCCGCGGCCATGCTTCGTGATCGGGCCTTCGGCGCTCGCATCGAGGCCGAGAAGGCCGGCCTGCAGGGTGAAGCCCTGCCGCTCACTGCTGCCCCTGCGCAGCCGCATGTCCAGTATCCCGCCCAGAGCATTTCCATACGCTGCGCCAAGGCTTCCGGTGAGCAGGCGCGAAGGACCGAGCATCTGCGCGCTGAGGATGGTGACTCCCCCGCCGCTGAGCGTGGGCAGGTCGCTGGAGGTGCCGGCATTGGTGAGGTGGTTCGGGCAGACGATCTCAGCGCCTTCGAGCAGGTAAGCGGTGGAGGCCGGTCCGTGGCCGCGCACGCTGAGGTGGTTGGCCTGGTCGTTAACGGCCGATGTGCCGGCCTGTGTGCTGGCCAAGCGCGCCGGATCCAGGAATGTTGCCGGGTACCGGAGGGTCTGTTCCACCGTGAACGGATGCGCGCCGATCGCGCGCGTCCGTTCCAGGGCCTGGCCACTCACCTCGAAGGGCTGAAGCATCCGTGCCTGGCGATGCATGCCTACGGTTACCTCCTCGATGCGGCCTGCGCGCGCCCAGGCTTCGGGTACCATGACCGTGGCATAGCCGGCATGTTGCAAGCGCAGCGCATGCACTCCGATGGGGAGGTTCGTGAAGCGGAATGCGCCCAGCTCATCGGTTTCGGTGGCGATCGCGGTATCGGGAAGCAGCACCTCGGTCAACACGCCTGCCAGGGGCTGCTGCGTGTCGGCATCCACCACCCGGCCGATAAGGCCCGCCGTGGGCTGGGCGAGTGAGGGCGCGGCCAGGAGGAGCGGGATGAGGTGCCGGAGGCCGCGCATGCCGCGAACATACCGGCGCACATGGAGCAAGGGACGGCTCGCTGCTCCTGGCATTCACACCGCTTCTGTTCACAAGCCGCGGCAAAGGGCCGCGAACGGAGGCTCACGCGTAGCGCTTCAGCACCGTGCGCACTTGGCCAGGGTATCCGCCGCCGAACAGCACGGCATGCACCAGTAGCGGATACAGGTGGGTCAACGGGGCGCGCTCCTGCCAGCCGGGCTCCAGCGGCCAGTGGTCATGGTAGGATTTGAAGAACCCGGCCTCGAATCCGCCGAACAGCGTGGCCATGCCCAGGTCCATCTCACGGTGGCCGTAATACACCGCCGGATCCACCAAGACGGGCTCGCCATTAGTAGCGCAGAGGCGGTTGCCGCTCCACAGGTCGCCGTGGAGCAGCGCCGGTGGTTCGCTGGGGAATGCCGCGTGAAGCTTCATGAAGAGCCGTTCGAACCGGAACGCATCGGCCGCATCCAGCCGGCCGCGGTCGCGCGCCATGCGCACCAGGGGTTCCAAGCGGCAGTCTATGAGGAAGGCGCTCCAGCTATCGCGCCGGTCATTCACCTGCTTCAACGAGCCGATGTAGTTGTCGCGGTCCAGGCCGAACTGCTCGTCGGTGGAGCGATGCAACTCGGCCAGCTGCCTGCCGAAAAAGGTCCAGTATGCCTCGTCCATCAGGCCTTGCTCCACCCATTCCAGCAGCAGGTAGGCCTCATCCTGCTCCTCGCCGTGGGCGATCACCCTCGGAACACGGATGGCCCCGGTTTCCATCAGGCGGCGAAGGCCGTCGGCCTCGGCCTCGTACAGCCCGGGGTGGCGGTCGGCGGTATTCACTTTCACGAAGAATCGGCCCGCGGTGCTATCAATCCGGAAGCAGTCGTTGATGCTGCCCCCTCCCACGGGGGCGTGGCGCTCCACTTCCGTGTACTTCCCGGTGAACCGGGAGAGGTGCTCCCTGATGCGCTCGGCAAGTGGCCCGCTCAAGCCCATGAGGGCAAAGGTGGAGGGAAGGTCCGGGATTGCTACATTTGGCGCCCGCTTCAAGGCGGCGCATGTTGGATTAACCGCTTAGCTGGCTAGAGCGTCCCGCCCGGAAGGCGGGAAGGTCACCAGCGAAGCACTTGAAATCATGGGGAATTAGCTCAGCTGGCTAGAGCGTCCCGCCCGGAAGGCGGGAAGGTCACCAGCGAAGCACTTGA
>CAZJTB010000043.1:10354-10776 GCA_964548485.1 uncultured Chryseobacterium sp.
AATCATGGGGAATTAGCTCAGCTGGCTAGAGCGCTTGCATGGCATGCAAGAGGTCACCGGTTCGACTCCGGTATTCTCCACCAAGGGCGGTCCACATCGGGCCGCCCTTCTCATTTGTCTGAATCGCAGGGGCGGGCTGGAGCGTCCCGCGCAGCGGGAAGGTCACCGGTTCGACTCCGGTATTCCCACTTGGGCCGGGCGAACTGAACAAGCCCCGCATATGCAGGGCTTCGAGCTCCTCCGAGCGGGCCGATCAGGGTTTCACGGCCTGCGCAAAACCGGTGCGCGTCCTTTGTGGGGCTTATCGCCCAGCTCGGCCCCGTGAGAATGACGAAGCCCTCGCTCGCGCAAGGGCTTCGTTCGCTCCGAGTTGGCCGACCAGGGCTCGAACCTGGACTCTTCTGAACCAAAATCAGACGTGT
>CAZJTB010000044.1:0-8469 GCA_964548485.1 uncultured Chryseobacterium sp.
ATGTGCGCCATGATGCCGATGTTGCGCGTGTATTTGAGGTCGCGGGCCATGTGGCTGTGCTCGTTGGCTTAGAAGCGGAAGTGGCTGAAGGCCTTGTTCGCTTCGGCCATTTTGTGGACTTCTTCTTTCTTCTTGAAGGCAGCGCCCTCCTCCTTGCTGGCGGCGAGGATCTCGTTGGCCAGCTTCTGCGCCATGCTGCGCTCGTTGCGGGTGCGGGCATAGCCGATGAGCCACTTCATGGCCAGGCTCTTCTTGCGCTCCTCGCGCACCTGCTGGGGGATCTGGAAGTTGGCACCGCCCACGCGACGGGTGCGCACCTCCACCTGGGGCGTCACATTGGTGAGCGCCTTGCGGAAGATCTCCAGGCCGTCCTCGCCGCTCTTCTCCGCAACGATGTCGATGGCGTTGTAGAAGATGTCGAACGACTTGCTCTTCTTGCCGTCGTACATCAGGTTGTTCACGAACTTGGTCACCTGCTCGTCGCCGAACTTGGGGTCGGGGAGGGTGGTATGCTTGACTGCTTTCTTGCGCATGGTCTTGTTCCTGTTCCGTTAGCGCTTACTTCTTCTTGGCCGGGGCCTGTCCGGGCTTCGGCTTCTTGGTGCCGTACTTGCTGCGGCGCTGGTTGCGGCCCTCCACCCCGCTGGTGTCGAGCACGCCGCGCACGATGTGGTACTTCACGCCGGGCAGGTCCTTCACCCTGCCGCCGCGCACCAGCACGATGCTGTGCTCCTGCAGGTTGTGGCCTTCGCCCCCGATGTAGGCGATCACCTCGTAGCCATTCACCAAGCGCACCTTGGCCACCTTGCGGAGGGCCGAGTTCGGCTTCTTCGGCGTGGTGGTGTACACCTTGGTGCACACGCCACGGCGCTGCGGGCACGACTTCAGAGCAATGGATTTGCTCTTGTACACCGGGTTCTCGCGGCCTTTGCGGATGAGCTGCTGAATCGTTGGCATGAGGCTTTCGGCTTGACTATCAGGCGTTTCCGTGTTTTTCTGGCGGAAAACGGGCTGCGAAAGTAGCCGAAATCACTTTCCCACCGAGGGCTGTTGAATGAATTTCTTCTGCGTCAGTGCCCAAGTGGGCCGGAGACGCGCGCCACGAAGCTCGTTCAGGAACTTCGTATTCCATTGATATCCTGATGGTTACTTGACCTCTCGCCGCATCCTCGCCCGCCTGCTTTGAAGAGCTCGTCAGACCCCAAGAACCGTGGGTGCCAGGCATTCATCAACCTTACCTTTGTTCGCATCATTTGATTCGTATGGACGTCGCCAGCATCACCTTCTACTCCATCAGCCCCCGCATCCTGCACCTCCTGGGCCGGTTGCATGAGCAATTGGGGCAGGTGGAGGCACGGCATCTGGAGCTGCCCCCCGCAGCACTTAGCAAGGCCTACCGGGCCAGCATCGTGCATGCCACCCTGGCCATCGAGGGTGGCCAGCTTGACCCGCTGCCCGTGGCAGCCCTGGCCGAGGACCATACCGCCAGCAGCCAGGGCCCGGCCGCCCTGGAGGCGCTGAACACCCACCGCACCTACGACCTGCTGGGTGCGCTCGACCCCTTCTCCGACCAGGACCTGCGGCACGCGCACGGTGTGCTCATGCATGGCCTGGCGGTGGACGCCGGCCATTACCGCAGCGGCCCCATCGAGGTGTTCTATGGCGATCCGCAGCCCTTGCGCACCGCGCCGGCCAAGGGCCTGCCAGTGGCCGTGCAGGAGCTGCTGCGCTACGCCGAAGAGGACGACTTCCCGCCCCTGCTCACCGGCTGCGTCGTTCACTTCGGCCTCATCTACTTGCGCCCCTTCACGGCGGGCAATGGGCGCCTGGCCCGCCTCTGGCAGCGCGCCCTGCTCATGCGCCATTGGCCGGTGTTCGCCTACCTGCCCCTGGAGGCCTTCATCCACCGCGCCGAGCCAGCCTACCACGGGGCGCTTGACTACGCCGACCGTCGGGGCGATTGCGGCGGCTTCATCATCTACCTGCTCGAACGCATGGAAGAAGCCCTGGCCGAACTGCTGGCAGCTCGCGACCCGGCAAGCACCTCCGGCGACCGCATGGCCGCATTCCTGCTCAACCGGAGACGGGCAGTGACCGGCGACCAGCCCTTCAGGCGGAAGGAATACATGGATTTCCACCCCTGGCTGAGCACCGCAACGGCCACCCGCGACCTGAAGGAAGCCACGAGTAAAGGCCTGCTGAAGGGCGAGGGCAGTGGCCGCAGCGCGACCTACCGAAGCGCAGGTGCCTGAGCCGGCGATCGCTCCGCGCACTATCCTTGGCATTCCGGAGTTGATGAACCGCAACCCCGCCCATGCCCGCCCACCGCATCGATGAGCTCCGCACCCTGACGGCGGGCACGGACCTGAGCCTGGCCACCCGCCGGCTGATGGACCTGTGCGATGATCTCGACGCGCTGCATGACCTGCGGCCCGCGGCCATGCAGCTGCGCGCGGAATACAACATGGCCCGCGAGCTGGGCGCCGCCGAGATGAGCGGCGATCAGGCCACGACGATGCGCGCCACGGCGCGGTCCATCGTAGACGCCATTGCCGCGCGCGCGTCCCTCCTGGCGGAGCCTGGGCACGGGAGCGCGCCGGGCACGGTGTACGCTTCGCGCGGCCTGAGCAAGCGCTTCAACAGTGGCGGCCACCGCTTCACGTTGGGCCCCATCGACCTGGAGCTGCGCACGGGCGAGATCACCGGCGTGGTGGGTGAGAACGGCAACGGCAAGACCACCCTGCTGCGCCAGGTGGCCGGGCTGCTCGACCACGATGAAGGCGAACAGCACTGGCCGCTCTCCCCTGCGGACCCTTACGACCGGCGCGGCACCATCGCCTGGATACCGCAGCGCAGCACCCGCTGGCACGGCACGCTGCTGCAGAACCTGCGCTTCACGGCCGCCATCCACGGCATCACCGGCGCCGCCAACGAGGACCGCGTGCAATACACCCTGCACCGCCTCGGACTCACCCGCTTCGCGCAGCTCACCTGGAGCGAATTGAGCAGCGGCTACTAGCTCCGCTTCGAGCTGGCGCGCATGGTGGTGTGGCGCCCCCGCATCCTGGTGCTCGATGAGCCCATCGCCAACCTCGACCTGCAGGCGCAGCAGCTCTTCCTCCAGGATCTGCGCCACCTGGCCTCCTCCGCGCGCCACCCGGTGAGCATCATCCTCAGCTCGCAGCAGCTGCACGAGATCGAGGCCATCGCCGACCGCATCGTGTTCCTGAAGAACGGCAGGCCCATGTACAGCGGCACCACCGCCGCCTTCGACCAGGACCGCAGCAGCAACGTGTACGAGCTGAAGGGCGCGTTAGACCGCGCGCGCCTCACGGCCGCGGTGGGCGACGCGAATGTGCTCGCTTTGGATGATACAGGCCTGATCCTGCGCCTCACCACGCCGCGCGCCTTCGGCCCGCGTGAGCTGATGCGCGCCCTGGCCGTCGCCGACATCGAGCTGAGCTACTTCCGCGACATCAGCACCAGCACCCGCAAGCTCTTCCACCAGGACTCATGAGGCTCCTGCGCAAGCTCATCCCCGACATCCTTTGGCAATGGGACCAGCGGCTGCTCCAGGACCACCCGCGCCTATGGGCCACGCGCGTGCACCTGCACCTGTGGTTCCTGCTGCTCTGCAACGCACTGGCGATGGTGCTGGGCATGCTCATCGGCGTGAGCCACCGCCGCTTCCCCGACCCCGAGGAGCTCTTCGCCTACATGCTGGTGCCCACCACCGCGTACGCGGCGTTCTGGGTTTACCGTGTGGCGCGCTTCAACGCCGAGAAGCGCTTCGGCAAGCGCAAGCCTTACAGCGAGGTGGGCGAGTTCGTGGTGCTGTGGATCAGCGCGCTGTTGATCATGAGCATACCCACCACGCTCGCGCTCACCGTTGGGCTGCGCATCGCCGCTCTGACGCCCGATGCGCGGTTCGCCGCCGAGGTGGACCTGCTGAGCGGGCAGATGGGCTGGCTGTACGGCCGGACGGAGTACTACGATTTCGACGTCCCCTTCGTGGATGAGAAATCGATGACGATGGCCTTTGACGAGGCCGCCGCGGCGGCCGGGGCGGGCGACGATGGCGACCGTGTGCCGCAAGGCGCCGGCTCGCACCGCTTCTTCCGGAGCTTCCAGGAATACCGCCTGCGCAACGACTACGAGGAGCGCATGGCCAACGCCGAGGTCGCGGACCTACACGATGTCTATGAGGGGTACATCCACCGGGCCAACCGCGCGCTGGACCGCGACGATTCCATTTCTTTCGATCCGGACACCGCGGCCGCGTTCAACGCCAAGGCCGACTCCATCGAGCGGGGCTTCCCGCTGCTCCTGCTGGACCATGGCCAGATGCGCCCCTTCAGCCGCACCCTGCGCCTGAAGGGCGACAGCCTGCTGGAGGCGGAATACATCGCGCGCATGCAGCGCGGCGAGCCCATGGACAAAGCCGCCATGGAACAGGCCCTCGCCATCGCCGGGAAGTACTCCGCCCGCGTGCGCCCCATCGGTGCCGAGCAGGTGGCGCGTGAATTCGCCCAGCGCCGCCCCAGCACGGCCGGCATCGAGAGCTGCCAACGGCAGCTCGCGCGCATCGCCAAGGCCAAGGACCTGCGCTACTTCTTCTTGGAAGAGGCTGCCTATTTCTATTTCATCACCCTCTTCAGCTTCGTGCTCACCGTGCTCATCACCGCCTTCAAGCGGATATACTGGCAGCCCTTCCTCATCGCCATCATCACCGGCGCGGTGGTGCCCATCATCGTGCTCGTGCTCGCCCTGATCCTGGAGCACGACTTGATGCCGCTGAATGATGACGACATCATGGTGTACGCCCACTGGCTCATCGCCGTGTGCCTGTTCGCGGCGCTGCTCACGGTCACGCGGCTGAAGGCCTACCGCACCAACCGGGCGGTGATGGTGCTGCTGGCCAATGCCATCTTGCCCTTCTTCGCGCTCTTCACCCTCGCCATCCTGCATGAGGAGTTCGATGTGTTCGGTCAGGACGCCCTGCGCGACACCATCGCCGCCATCGCCGAGGCCGACGAGCACGACCCGCGCCTGCCCGGGCTGCAGGAGCAGGCCGATGCGCTCCGGCTCCTCATCGACCGGGTGATGCTCGGCACCCTGTGGGGCGGCGTGGCGCTCTACGTGCTGGCGCTCCACCCGCTGTTCGCAAGGCTCTATGCGCGGCTGATGGCCTTGCCGGAGCGGAAGTAGCAATCAGCCCTCGGCCAGCCAATGCCCGAAGAACCGGTGCTGCACATTTCATGAAGCGTCTTTTGCGCAGAGGCGCTTGCCGGCGCCGATCGGATGGCCTGGTGCCAAAATGAACTCCCCGGAAGGGCTATCGCATCTTTGTACTACGAACCGTGAATGGACGGGAATGAACGGGTATACTGCTACCGACCAGCGCATCGCGCAGCGGTGGGGAGCACCGACGGCCCCCTGATGGTGCTCGCCGGGGCCTGAAACGCGGACTCGCAGGAATCGCACCGCATGGCTGCTTGATCTATTTTTGATCCATGAGCGGAGCCACGATACACCTGCCACTTGTGATCGAGAGCGATGAGAACGGCGTGTTCATCGCCAGCTGCCCCGCATTCAGAGGCTGCCACAGCTATGGCGCAACGGTTGACGAGGCCATCGCCAACATCCGTGAGGCCATCGCGCTCTGCATGGAGGAGAAGCAGCCTGAACCGCTCAACCGGTTCGTCGGGTTCCGCGAGATCGAGGTGCCCTTGGCGCGAAAGGCGAGTTGATGCCACCGCTGCCTGGCATCACCGGGAAGGCACTGGTCGCGTTGCTTCAGCGGCTCGGGTTCAAGGTGGTGCGGATCAATGGATCGCATCATCGATTGCACCATCCCGATGGTCGAGTGACGACTGTTCCCGTCCATGGCAACAATGACCTGCCCAAGGGATAGCTCCGGAAGATCATCCGCGAGGACTTGACGCTGACACTCGAGGAGTTCACCGAGTTGCTGGATCGCTGATGACCGATGGGCGGTGTTTTCAACAACACCAGGATACCCCTCGGCATGGATCCTACCTTCGGCGCCGATGAATTACCTCGAAGGCCTGAATCCCGCGCAGCGCGCCGCCGTGGAGGCCACTGAAGGCCCCATGATGGTGATCGCCGGCGCGGGTAGCGGCAAGACACGCGTGCTCACCGTGCGCATCGCGCACCTGATGGCGGCCAAGGGCGTTGACCCCTTCCGCATCCTCGCCCTCACCTTCACCAACAAGGCCGCGAAGGAGATGAAGGAGCGCATCGCGAAGATCCTCGGCGAAGGCAACACCGACGCGCGCAACCTGTGGATGGGCACCTTCCACAGCGTGTTCTCGCGGATCCTGCGCTTCGAGGCCGACAAGCTCGGCTACCCGAAGGACTTCACCATCTACGACAGCGACGACAGCCGCAATGTGATCAAGGGCATCCTGAAGGAGTGGCAGCTCGACGACAAGCTGTACAAGCCCAACCAGGTGCACGCGCGCATCAGCATCGCGAAGAACAACCTGATCGGCCCGCTAGAATACCTCGCCAATGGCGAGCTCATGGCCGGCGATGCCGCCGTGGGCCGCGAGAAGCTGGGCGAGATCTACAAGGCCTACGCGATGAAGTGCTTCCGCGCAGGCGCCATGGACTTCGACGACCTGCTCTATAACACCGCGCTGCTCTTCCGCGACCATCCCGATGCGATGGTGAAGTACCAGAGCCGCTTCCAGTACATCCTCGTCGATGAGTACCAGGACACCAACCTGGTGCAGTATAGCATCGTGAAGACGCTGGCCGCGCGCCACGAGAACATCACCGTGGTGGGCGACGACAGCCAGAGCATCTACGCCTTCCGCGGAGCCAACATCCAGAACATCCTCAACTTCCGAAACGATTACGCCGACCATAAGCTCTTCAAGCTCGAGCAGAACTACCGCAGCACCAAGACCATCGTGGGCGCCGCCAATTCGCTCATCGAGAAGAACAAGGACCAGATCAAGAAGACCATCTGGACCGACAACAGCGAGGGCGAGAAGATCCGCGTACACCGCTCGCTCAGCGACAACGAGGAAGGCGCCTTCGTGGCGCACAGCATCTTCGAGACCAAGATGCAGAACCAGGTGCCGAACAAGGGCTTCGCCATCCTGTACCGCACCAACGCGCAGAGCCGCAGCATGGAGGAAGCGCTGCGCAAGCTCAACCTCCCCTACCGCATCTACGGCGGCCTCAGCTTCTACCAACGCAAAGAGATCAAGGACCTCATCAGCTACTTCCGCCTGGTGTGCAACCCGCGCGATGAAGAGGCCCTGAAGCGCGTGATCAATTATCCCACGCGCGGCATCGGACAGACCACGATTGACAAGCTGCTGGTGGCATCGAGTGAACGGCAGATGGCGATCTGGGATGTGATCCTCCAGCACCTGCAAGAGCTCGATGTACACGGCGGCACGCGCAAGGCCATCGCCGATTTCGTGCTGATGATCCAGGCCTTCCAAGCGCAGTTGCCCACGCACAGCGCAGCGGTGCTCGGCGAAGAGATCGCGCGGCGCACGGGCATCTTGAAAGAGCTCTTCGCCGACAAGACACCCGAAGGCGTGAGCCGCTACGAGAACATCATGGAGCTGATCGCCGGCATGAAGGAGTTCAGCGATGCACAGGCCGAAGGCACCGACGTGCCACGCACGCTGAGCGATTTCCTCATCGACGTGGCCCTGCTCACCGATGCCGACAAGGACGACCCGAACGACAACGACCGTGTGAGCCTGATGACCATCCACAGCGCGAAGGGCCTTGAGTTCCCGTACGTGCATGTGGTGGGCCTGGAAGAAGACCTCTTCCCCAACACGCTCTCCATGCAGAGCCGCGCCGACCTCGAAGAGGAGCGTCGCCTTTTCTACGTGGCTATCACGCGCGCCGAGAAACGTTGCACGCTGAGCTATGCGATGAGCCGCTACAAATGGGGCAACCTCACCGCCAGCGAGCCCAGCCGCTTCATCGACGAGATCGACGCGAAGTACTTGGAGATGCCGCGTCAGATGGAAAGGCCATCGCTCTTCGGCGGCTCCGATCGGTCCACTCCACCTTGGGCGCGGAAGTCGGCCTCAAGCGACCGAAGCAGTGACGACCAAGCATCACGACCCGTGTATGGCCGCGAGCGCAGCGCGCCCGGCATCGCGAGGAGAAATACGCCCTCACCCCCCAGCCCCCTCTCCCGGGGAGAGGGGGAGAAAATGCGCGAGCCGGAGCGCAAGAACCTGAAGCGCATCAGCGCCAGCGGGACACCCTTGCAGGCAACCAGCACCTTGGGCGCCCTGGCCACCGAGATCGCCGAGGGACAGACCGTGGAGCACGAGCGATTCGGCAAGGGCAAGGTGCTGAAGGTGGAAGGCAATCCGCCCGATCTGAAAGCCACGGTCTTCTTCCCCAGCGCTGGGCAGAAGCAACTGCTGCTGCGCTTCGCGAAGCTGACGGTGGTGGAGGGGT
>CAZJTB010000044.1:8569-10767 GCA_964548485.1 uncultured Chryseobacterium sp.
TTCGACTACAACACCCAGCGCCCGCGCCTCATCATCCCAGAGTATGGCCGCAACGTGCAGCGCATGGTGGAGATGTGCCTGGAGATGGAGGACCGTGAGCGCCGCACGCGCTCGGCCAAGGCCATCATCCAGGTGATCGCGCGCCTGAACCCGCAACTGCGCAACAGCGACAACTTCGAGCGCACGCTGTGGGACCACCTGCACATCATGAGCGACTTCAAGCTCGATGTGGATGCGCCCTTCCCGAAGCCCACGCCGGAGAGCCTGGAGAGCAAGCCCGCGCGCGTGGCCTATCCGCAAAGCGACATCAAGAACGGCCACTACGGCAAATTGGTGGAGCGCATGATCGCGCAGTGCGCCGTGATGGAGGCCGGCGAGAAGCGCGAGGCCTACGCCAAGCTCATCGCCAACCTGATGAAGCGCCAGTTCCTCGCCTGGAACCGCGACACCGTGCCCGATGGCTTGATCCTGAAGGACCTCGCCGACATGAGCGGCGGGAAGATCCGCCTCGCGCCCGATACCCAATTGGCCAGCACCGAGGCGCTCTTGAGCACCCAGCGCAACGGGCCGCGCAGCGAAGTGGATCCGCGCAAAGCCCGCTACGCCAATCAAGAAGGCGGCAGCGGTGGCGGCAAGAAGCGGCACAGGAAGAAGAGGAAGAATAGGTACTAGGGGTTGGAGGTTGAAGGTTGATGCGGGGTTGAGGGTTGGAGGTTGATGCGGGGTTGGGGGTTGAACAACCTGCAACCCTCAACCACTGGGCGCGGCCTTGCGCGTTGGCCCCAACCTTCAACCCAAACACAACGGCCTGTTAGTACCCTGATCCCGGCATGCGGGCAACGGGGCCACTCGCGTTCTTGCTTCGCGGCAACGCGAACACCATGAACAGTTTCCGGATCGAAGGCGGGCGGCGCCTGAAGGGCGAACTGGTCCCGCAGGGGGCCAAGAACGAGGCGCTGCAGATCCTCTGCGCCGTGCTGCTCACGGCCGAGCCGATGACCATCCACAACATCCCGGACATCGTGGATGTGAACAAGCTTATCGACCTGCTGAAGGCCATGGGCGTGCAAGTTGAGAAGCTCGGCGCAGGCAGCTATCGCTTTCAAGCCAAGGCGGTGAACCTCGAGTTCTTCCTCGACCCCGAGTACAAGCGCATGGGCAGCAGCTTGCGCGGCAGCGTGATGGTGTGCGGTCCGGCGCTCGCGCGGTTCGGTCGCGGCTACATCCCCAGCCCCGGTGGCGATAAGATCGGCCGGCGCCGCATGGACACGCACTTCACGGGTTTCGAGCGCTTGGGCGCAACGATCAAGTACGACGAGGCGGACGGCTTCTATCGCGCCGAAGCGAAACAGCTGAAAGGCTGCTACATGCTGCTCGACGAGGCCAGCGTGACCGGCACGGCAAACATCGTGATGGCCGCCACGCTGGCCGAAGGCCGCACCACAATCTACAACGCGGCCTGCGAGCCCTACCTGCAGCAGCTCTGCCACATGCTCGTGCGCATGGGAGCGCGCATCAGCGGCATCGGCAGCAACCTGCTCCACATCGATGGTGTGAAGGAGCTGGGCGGCACCGAGCACCGCATGCTGCCCGACATGATCGAGATCGGCTCCTTCATCGGCCTGGCCGCCCTCACGCGAAGCACCATCACCATCAAGGACACCGGCTACGAGCACCTGGGCATCATCCCCGAAGTGTTCCGCAAGCTGGGCATCGCCGTGATCCGCCAAGGCGACGACATCCATGTGCCCGCCCAGGAGCATTACGAGATCGAGCCCTTCCTCGACGGCAGCAACCGCGTGATCAGCGACCATCCCTGGCCCGGTTTCACGCCCGACCTGCTGAGCATCGTGCTCGTGACGGCCACCCAGGCCAGCGGCCACCAGAAGATGTTCGAGAGCCGCCTGTTCTTCACGGACAAGCTGATCGAGATGGGCGCCCAGATCACGCTCTGTGATCCGCACCGCGCCCTTGTGATCGGCAAGGACTTCGAGCGGCCGCTTCGCGCCATCCGCATGAGCAGCCCCGACATCCGCGCAGGCGTCTCGCTGCTGATCGCCGCCCTCAGCGCCGAAGGCATCAGCACCATCGACCACATCGAGCAGATCCGCCGCGGCTACCAGGACATCGAAGGACGGCTGAATGCCATCGGGGCGAGGATCGAGGTGGTGTGAGCTCAAGTGGGCAGTAGGCAGGGG
>CAZJTB010000045.1:0-10762 GCA_964548485.1 uncultured Chryseobacterium sp.
TGAGGCCGTTGGGCAGCTTGTCGTAGAGCAGGGCCGTGGTGAAGGTGGGCAGGCCGGGGATGCCCAGGGAGAGTTCACCGCTGAGGGTGAGCAGCGTGGGACCGATGAGCATGCTGTGCAGGTGGAACTGTGAGATGCCGAAGAAGCTGTAGCCGGGGATGCCGTTGCGCAAGGCCACCTCCTGCGCGCCGTTGCTGTAGAGCCACACCGAAGTGATCGGCACATCGCGGTTGTCGGGGATGCCATCGAGGTGCTGCCCGCTGATGGTGGCGGCAGCGACATTATCGTCGCGGCTGGTGACCACCACGTACCATGCGGGTTGCGGGCGCACGGCATCGTAACCGAACTCCGCAGGGCGCGTGGCATTCACAGGAATGGTGCCCATGAGCTTCATATTGCTCGCGGTCATCTCGCCCAGCAGGAAGCGGTGCGGCTCCAGGGTGCCGTTCTCCACCTGAAGCTCCATGCCGCTGGCATTGAGCACGCCCTTGAAGCCGAAGCCGCTGTTGTTCATGCTGAGCTCATTGCCCTGCAAGCTGAACTGGCCCAGCGGGATGGTGAAGCTGCGCGCGCCGCTGAAGGGCTGCAATTGTCCGCCGCTGATCTTGATGCGGCCGATGGCGAGATTCAGATCGTTGTCCGGTGCGGGAATGTGTTCCAGCGCGGTGCGGATGCGCGTGTCGAGCACGAGCGAGTCCTTGTAGAGGTAGCTGCTGGCCGTGACGCTGTTCGCCTGGAAGCCGTGCAACACGTAGTTGAAGGGCTGCCCCTGCGCGTTGGCCACGTTGAGCGGCTCACCGGCGGGATACCAGCTGCGCGCATCGCTGGCGAAGGCGGCCAGGCGCATGCCGCCCTGCGGGGCAACAAGGCTGATAGCGGCATCGTTCAGTGCGAAGTTGTTGTCCGTGAAGGAGGCCGCCGCCACGCGCACGCCGCCCATCACCGCGCCGCGTGTATCGCTACCGGCCGGACGGTCCAGCGCGATGCCGGTCTGCGTATCGCGCAGCGTGCCATGGTAGGTGAAGGGCTGCTGGCCGCTCGTGGGGTACAGGCCGATGGACACTTCGTTCACGCCAAGGGACATCGGCAGCGTCACGGGTTTGGTGACCGGGATATTGAGTTCGTTCACGGCCACATCCGGTTCCACTACGGTGTTGAGGAAGCGCACGCAACGCAGGTCACTGCCGTTGGCGGAGGCTTGAGCGATGCGGAACACTCCGTTCGCGGAATCCGGCACGGTGATCCATCCGCTGATGCGCGCACGTCCCGCGGGCTCCTCACTGAAGGCGGTTACTTCAAGCGGGAAGCCCAGGATGCTGCTGAAATCCATGCCGCCGTAGATGCGCAAGCGGAAGTCGATCACGGTCTCCGTTACCCCCAGCGCGCCGGTGAGCGTTTGGGTGGCGATGGTGCCGTAGGCATTGCCAGAGCCTTGGGCTTCACTGAACTCCATGCCCACGTAGCCTTGCTTCGAGGCGGTGAACAAGAGCTGCTCGCGCGGAACATTGGAGAAGGTGTACTGCCCCTGTGCGTTCGTGGTGGTCTCTGCGATGATGCTGCCGTGCTCGTAGCGCACTTTGGCTCCTGCCACAGCCGCGCTATCGATGGTGACGGTGCCACGCACGATGCGACCGCGTTCCAGTTGCACATTCTTCACCTGCCAGCGTTTGCCCGCCACGGAGCTCACCACCACTTCCTTCGTCACATGCGGTCCATCGCTCGGTGTCATCACGCGGAAGGTGAAGCTCTCGCCACCCGATGCTTTGAATGCGAAATCAACACGGCCCTGGCTGTCGGTGATGCGTTCGTACACATTGCCGGCCACCGAAGCTGCAGCGCCGCCGGGGCTGGTATCCGGGTGCTTCTCCGCAGGAAACATCTGAGCGTTGGTTCCTATGAGCACCACGCGCGCATTCGCGATGCGCGTACCCGTAAGCTCAGGGTCTTGCCCTGCTTGAATGACCACGTTCGTGCCGGGCTTCTCGCGCACCACGAAATGGATGCGGTGCAGGCGGTAGGGCACGGTCACGGTGTGGCTCACCGATGCGCCCACCGGAACGCTCACCAGGATGGTGTCGCGCTGGTAGAGGTCGCTGTTGTTGGGGATCACCACCACACGCAACTGGGTGAGCGGGGAACCGGGAACCTGCATCACACGGCGTTCGCGGCGCGGGTTCAGCAATGTCTGAGACTCGGCCATCGCACCCTCCACGCCGAGCGTCTGGTCCCAGTAGTAGCTGTTGCACTTCACCGGGTTCCCAGCTGGATTCACGAAGGTGAGCGTGAGCGTAGAGGTGGGATCCATCCACAGTTCGCCCTGGTTGTACTGGAAGCCTCTCCG
Source organism: uncultured Chryseobacterium sp. (assembly GCA_964548485.1). Lineage (GTDB taxonomy): Bacteria > Bacteroidota > Bacteroidia > Flavobacteriales_F > PHOS-HE28 > PHOS-HE28. The sequence goes on from CAZJTB010000045.1 coordinate 2,342, forward strand.
CAGCATGGCCACATCACCCACTGGTGGCGGCGCACTGGCCGTGCTTCCCGAGCTGCTGCTGCCGCCGGTGGTTCCGACCAAGGCTCCCGTAATGTTCGGCAACGACCCGATCTGCCCGGCATTCACCTGCGTGCCGGATGAGGTCGCGATGCGGTTCACCACATGGATCTTGCGGCGGAATCCCATTTTCTGCAGATCGAGCACATAGAAGTTGCCGATCTGCTCGTTATTGCTGTTCATCTGCACGGGCAGGAAACCGCTGTGGATGCGCCCGTCGCTGCCGGTGGCACCCATCTCCTGCAGCACCATGGCGTTGCCCGCGTTGGCCAGGATGTTCTGCGCCATGATGAAGCCATCTGGCTGGTAGCCTTCGAGCATGGCGCCCCAGTTCGTGTTGCCGCTCCGCAGCTGATCGGCGCCTGCCCGGCTGATGCGCCACAAGCGCCAGGTGACGCCCGGCTCATTCATCGCAAGGCCGGACTGCGCACCGGCTTGGCTGTTCTTCACCCGCGCGGTCACCTTCGGGTTCTGGGCCACCACGCGGTTCACGTTGTAGAGCCACTGGTCCTGCCCCTTGTAGGCGCGCGGGTGCAATCGGGAGGTGGTGCTGAAGCCATCTCGGGTGGCCAGGTCGCATTTCATGCATGCCGCCGCAATGGCACCGCTGGACGGCGTGTAGCACCCCGCGCTGCTCCAATCGCTCTGGTACATGTAGTTCACCGGCTGCGGCGTATTGTGCACGCTGTGCTGGGTGAAGAACGCGTCCTCCGGTTTCGACCAGATGTAGTAGAGGTTGTTGCTGCTGGTACTGGAGCAATCGAAGCGCACCAGGTCGCGGAACTCCACCATGCCGCCCGCATCGGTGGTGGCCGAATCGAGCACCTCATACTGGACCAGGTTCACCGTCATGATGCGCTTGGCGCTTGTGTTGCCGCGCTTCCCCTCGTCCATGGGCACAAGGCTGGGCTTGGTGTTGGTCTTGCGCAGCAGGTACACGCGCATGCCGGCCTTCTTGATCTGCAGATCCTGCCGCTCGGCCACCAGCACTTTGGTGTCGAAGCTCTTCACCTGCGCATAGAAGATGCCCAGATCGCTGTTGGCGGGCAGGCTGCTGTTGAACTGCACCGGTTGGGCGTAGTAGGTGCGGGCCGGGTTGCCCACGCGCACCATGAGCACGCGGCGGAAGGTGCCGGTGTAGCTGCCTTCCAGGTTACCGGTGAAGTCGCCGCTGAGCGTGACGGTGCCCTGCCGCCAGCCAAAGTCCAGGGCCTGGACGTTGGGCACGTTGAACACGAAGTTGCCCTGCCCATCCGTGGTGGCGGTGGCCAGCGTTGGCGCGCTCATGTTCGGCTGGTTCTGAATGTGGAACTGCCCGGTATGGGTCATGAGGATGTTGCCCGGCAGCAGCGGACCAGCAAGCGGCGAGGTGGTGGGAGCGTTCTGGAACTGGATGGCCTGCACCAGCTGCACCGTTACCCCAGCCAAGGGACTTTGTGTGAAGCCGGAGTAGCCCGTCCGGTTGCCCTCGTTGAGCAAGGCGTTCTGAACGCTTCCACTGCCCGTATGGCCGATCGCGCCGGTATTGAGCGTGCCACCCGTGCCCGTACCTGTGGTCGCGCCGTGGTTGCTCAGGTTGTGCCAGAAGTAGTGCAGCTTGCCCGTGAGCGTATTGGCGAGGAAGACGGGCGAGATGCCGGGATCGATGATGGGGCCGCCGGGGCTCGGGCCTGTTCCACCATAGGGAATGATCGGCGTTTCCACCGTACCCACGGTGAACACGCTGATCTCGCTCCGCCCGATGTTGCTGATGCCCACCAAGTTGTTGCGGTCACGGGCGGTCACCTGCATGGCATACTGCTTCCCCTGCTCGAAGGGCAGGTCCTGCACCTGCCGCACGTACACGTTGCTCATCAGCCCTTCCTTCAGCAGCACCGGCTGTGCGCGTACGTAGGTGCGCGCCGCGATGATGGCATCGTTCGGGTTCTGGCCGGGGAACACGGGCGTCACCAGCAGATCGTACTCGATGAGCGCACCGGCCAGGTTGCCCAGGGGCGGCGTCCACGAGAACACCGGGTTGGTCATGTAGGCGCTGATCTCGGTGCCATGCACCGGCTGCGTGATGATGGGCGGGTTGGCATAGTAGAGGCCGAAGCTGAAGCAGCCGCCACCGGGCTGGCTCAGCAGCTGCGGGCCGTTGTAATCGTACGCCTCCACGCACAGCCGGTAGAGCCCTTCGGGCAGCTGCCCGGTCTGCACGATGGCCTGCTGCACGCTCTGATCGGTGTTGGTATTCACGTACTGCGGGTCGAGGAAATCCATGAGCCCCGGCTGCGAGCTGAGGACCACCGAGCCGCCGGCAGGCACCGTGATCGGCTGCGGCCCGCGATGCCCCGGCTCCGTGCGCACGAAGAGGTTGGCCGTGGCATTGGTCATGCTGCCCTCCAGCCGCACCTGCTTCAGCTCCTGTGTGGTGTTGGTGAGGGTGATGATGGCCTGGTTGGTCAGGTCGGCGTAGTTGTACACGTATGCCGAGTATGGCGGCAGCAGGTTCACCGTGATGATGACCTCCTGCGCGCGGGCTTGCCCGATGACGAAGAGCAGCGGAAGCAAGAACCGCAACGACGAGACGATGCAACGGGCGCTCGTCGATGCGGAAAGCGCTGCTCCTTTCATCTGCTTGGTCATTGTCGCTACCATGGCTCAGAAATTCAGACCGTACGTGACCCGTGTGATGAGCTCCTCGAACGAGCGGAACACCGTCTCATCGGCGGCCTGGTTCCGCATGAGGATGCCCTGGAGCGAGAGCCTCCCCTTCTTATGCACCGCGATGCCCACATCCCCCACCGCGCTCAGCGTGTAACCGTTCGGCTCGCCGTTGAAGTGGTTGCTGTTGTACATGCCGTTGAAGCCGAGCTGCACCTTCCGCTTGAGGACGGGGAAGCCCAGCCCCGCGCCGGCGCCCAGGGATCCCACATCGCCCTGCGGCAGCACGGTGTTGTTGTAGTTGATCGTGGTCGTGGTGGTGATTGCGCGCTTCACCCAGGTGTAGCTGTGCACGAAGGCACCCACGAGCGTGTGCTGGTCGGCCGCGGCGTTGATGGAGCTCACCGGGCTGTTGAGGCGCTGGTACACGCCCACCAGCTGCAGGGTGCGCACGCTGTGGTCGGTGATGCGGTTGATGTAGGGCACCACCGTCCAGCTGTTGCTCACCTGCTTGAAGAGCTCGGCGTCCGGCGACACCCGCGTGGGGTTCTGCGTCACCCCGAAGTTGCTCCAGCTCGCGTTCATCCCGAAGCGCTGCGAGGGGTTCCAGTTGAGGCTCACGTTCCCGATGAGCCGCTCGCTGGTCACCAGGCGCTGCCGCGCGAGGTTGTCGCGCTGCATGCCGAAGCTGGTGTTGATGCTCACGCGCCCGCTGTCGAGCCGCAGGCTGGGCGTCACCGTGTACTGCTCGATGTCGTTCTGGAAGAAATAGGCGCCCATGCTGCGGTACTCGGGGTCCACGCGCTTGTAGGCCACGCCGATGCCGCCGCCCTTGCCCACGTAGTTGAGGCTGGTCTCGCCCGCGCTGAGGTATTGCGTGCTGATGCGCGCATCGATCCAGTTACGGGCCGCATCGCGCACGACGCCCACGTCGGTGTTCACCACCTGCTCGGGCTGGCGGGTGTCCAGCGTGTAGGCGCTGATGCCCATGTCGGTCTTCCAGAACAGGCGGCGCTTGTCCTTGCGGTAGAGGTCCTTCTTCCAGGAGAAGCCGAAGGCGGTGTTGCGCTGCGGCGCGATGCTGTCGCGCAGGCCCGAGCGGAGCGACTCCTCCTCGTCCCAGCCATGCAGGTAGCTCACGTCGAAGTAGCCCTGGTCGTTGCCCAACCCGAGCTTCACGGCATAGGCCATCCGGGTGTAGCTGGGCAGCGGACGGAAGGCGAGCGGGTTGGCGAACTGCGCGCTGTCCAGTGCCGTGCTGCGGTTCAGCCTTCCGTACATGAAGCCGAATCGCAGGCCCGTGCTGCCCGGCTCGTTCTTGTAGGCGGTATTGATCTCCACCCCGCCGCCCAGCATGCGGAAGCCCGCCAAGGTGTAAGGCTGGAAGTTGATGTTGCGGTAGCCCGCATGCACCGTGAGCCACTTGTATCGGGGGCTGATCCCGTACTGGTTGAAAGGCTGGTAGAAGCGGTTCTCGAAGTTGCCCAGCAGGAGCTGGAAGGGCATCTGCACGCCCAGCACGGTGAGGGTGGGCGCGCCGCTCAGGGTCCAGGTGAAGGGCTGGCGGCGCGGGGCGATGCCGTTCACCGAATAGCTCTCCATGGAGAAGCTCAGGTTGCCGCTAAGGGTGACGGGCTTCTTCAGGTTCACCTGCTGGATGTCCTGGGCGGCCACATGCGCCCCAAGGACCAGGAGCGCGGCGCTCCAGGACGCGCGCAGGGTGCGCTTGGCGGGCAGGGGGCTTCTCATCAGCCCGAAAAGTGCCCGTTCCATGACGCCCGGTGCCATGCCATCTGATCCAGCGGGGCAGGCCTTTATCCAGCGGCGCCTGCCGGGTCTCTCAACCCCCGGCAATCCCGAGCTTTACCCGCCGAGGGAATACGCATCGCACAACCCACCCGTATTGGCTGCCAGCCCGCTCACAATCGATGAATCCGCTCCCCCGGCTCCTGATCGTCCTTGCCCTGCTGCCTGCCGCTCAAGCGGTCGGCCAGGACCACACGCTGGTTCCGGCCATTCTTGCGGAACTGAAGGCGGCCAAGGACGACACGGCACGCGCCAGGGGACTGGCCAGCCTCTGCTTCAACCTCATCCGTCATGATCCTGACAGCGCCCGCCGCGTGGGCGAAAGGGCGCTTTGGCTGGCCAAGCGGATCGGCGATCAACGAGCGCTCGGCGATGCCCATGGCAACCTCGGATGGCTTGCGGCCGAGCAAGGGCAACTTGAAAGGGCCGACTCATTGACCCGCATCGCCTTGTCCATTTTCAGGCGGAGCCGGGTTCCCGAGCATGCGAGCGTCGCTTTGAGCAACCTGGGATGGATCGCGGAGAAGCGCGGCGACAGCGTCGCAGCCCTGAAGCGGTTCCACGAGGCCTTGGCGCTGAGCGAAGCGGCCAATGACAGCGCAAGCGCAAGCATCCTGCTCTACTCGATCGGCATCAGCTACAGAAAGGCGAACGATCATGCCAAGGCCCTTGACTTCCTGGAGCGCTCGTGGCGCATGGAGCGGGCGTTGGGGAGGCGTGGGAAGGAGGCGAACTGCCTGGTGAGCCTCGCGAACACCCATCGCGAGCAGGGTGACACGGCCCGGGCGCGTTCGGCCTACCTGGGAGCCATCGCCATCTACAAGGACCTCAATGACCAGCAAGGCTGGGGCGTGGCGGAAGAGAACCTCGGGGACATGGCCCAACCGGTGTCGCCGAAGCAGGCGCTCACCCATTATCTGGCCGCGCTGGGCCATTATGAGCAGCTCGGCAGCAGGACGGACAGGGCCTATGTGCTCAGGCGCATGGGCGATGCCTACATCGCGCTCAATCGCACCGCAGAAGCGGAGGCCGCATTGATCGAAGGCTTCCCGCTCAGTGCGGAAGCGGGCGAACCGCAGCTTCGGCTGGAATACGAGCTTGCCTTCGCCCACCTCGCAGCCAAACGCGGAGAGGCCCAGGACGCCATGCGGCATTTCGAGCGTTACGATGCCCTGAAGGACAGCCTGCAGGGCGCCGGCACCCAGCGCGAGCTCGCCCGCCTGCGGACGGAGTTCGACACGGAGCGCAAGGAGAAGGACAACGCCCTGCTGCGCGCTCAGAACAGCGAGCAGGCCGAACGCATCCACCGCACCCAACAGCGCCTCGTCGGCATCGCATTGATCGCGGTGTTGGCGCTCACCGCCGCCTTGCTCTTCTTCCGCAACTACCGCCAGAAACGCCGCCATGCTGCGCTGTTGGAGGAGCTCAACAGCAAGCTCACCGCGAGCAACCAGGAGATCGGCGAGATCAACGGGCTGCTGGAGATGAGGCTGCTCCGCAGCCAGATGAACCCGCACTTCATCTACAACAGCCTGAGCAGCGCGGCCCGCTTGACCCAGGCCGGCCTTCAGGCCGAGGCCCTCGCCTACCTGCAGGGCTTCGCAAGGCTCCTGCGCCAGGTGCTGGACCATAGCGTGGACGACCGGGTGACGGTCGAAGCCGAGGCCGAATTCCTCCGGCAGTACCTGCAGCTGGAGGCCGTGCGACTCGACGGCCTGACCAGCTCCGTGGCGGTGGCTCCGGACCTGCTGGAGGAAGAGTCCGAGGTGCCCGCCCTGATCGTGCAACCCTTCGTGGAGAACGCGGTGCTGCACGGGCTATCCGGCAAGCACGGTGACCGAAGGCTGGAGGTCCGCTTCGATCGCGCGGGCGACAAGGTCCGCTGCACGATCACCGACAATGGCGTGGGCCGGAACGCAACCAGCGCGGAGGACCACCGTGGCAGGGACCACCGGTCGCTGGGCATGCAGCTCACCCGCGAACGCCTGCTACTGCTGACCCGGCGGCTCGGCGGCGAACGGTCGGTGCAGGTGGAGGACCTGCTCGGTGCCGACGGCACGCCCACGGGCACGCGCGTGACCCTGCTGCTGTGAGGCGCGGCCACCGCTATCTTGCCCCTTCTGCGAGCCGGTGATGATACGCGCGTTGGTGGTGGACGATGATGCAGCGAACAGGGCCTACCTGCGCACGCTGCTGGCCGCGCATCCGGACGTTGCGGTGGCGGGAGAAGCCGCGAACATCGCGCAGGCCGCACAGCACCTCGATGCCGTGAGGCCCGACCTGCTCTTCCTGGATGTGGAGATGCCCGGAGGAAGCGGCTTCGACCTCTTGCAGCAGCTGGGTTCCTGGCCCTTCGAGGTGATCTTCACCACGGGCTTCCAACGGTACGCCATCCAGGCCATCCGCTTCAGCGCGCTGGACTACCTGCTAAAGCCGGTGCAGCCGGACGAGTTGGCTGCGGCGCTCGATCGCTTCAGCCAGCGCCACCCGGAGCAGGACCGCGCCATTCTCCAGCAGCAGTTCCTGAGCAACATCGGGCAGCGCGATGAGCAGGCCCTGAAGCTCACCCTCACGCAGGGCGACCGCACCTATTTCATCCCGCCTGCGGAGATCACCCACTGCACCGCCGACGACAACTACACCGAGCTGCACACCGGTGATGGCAAGCGCTACGTAAGCGCCCGCACCCTCAAGGACTACGAGGACATGCTCACCCCGTTGGGCTTCCTGCGCGTGCACCGCAGTGCGCTGGTGAACAAGGCGCAGATCACCCACCTGGACGATGGCCATGTGGTGCTGAAGAGCAACCTGCGCGTGGAGATCAGTCGGCGGAAGAAGGAAGAGGTGATGAAGGCCCTGGCGGGCTGACCGCTCCCGCGTTTCCGTGACCGCTGGCTCATCTGAGATTTCCCTCAGGGCAACGGTCGTTGAGCTTTCGGGCCACCAACGACCCAAGCCATGAGATCCTCCCGCGCGCCCGCAGACCTCGCACCAGGCATCGCCATCGCGGCCGTAGCACTCCTGCCCTTCGCCGCCACGGCCCACAACGGCCCCAACGGCTTCACCGAGAACAAGGGCCAGATCCACGACCAGTCCCGCAAGCCGAACGCCTCGGTGCTGTACCTCTTCAACGCACCGGGCATGAACGTGCAGTTGCGCAAGGATGGGTTCGCGTACGATACGTACTTGGTGAGGGAGGTGAGGGGGAGAAGGAAGAAATGGAGGCTGAAAGCGCATCCACCATCTTCGACTTCCACCGCATCGACATCCGCTTCGTGGGCGGCGACCCGAACGCGGGGATCATCGCCGAAGGCCAAAGCGAGGACTACACCAACTACTACACCGATGTGACCGGCGAGGCAGGCGCCACTTACGTGCGCTGCTGCTCCACCGTCACCTACCGCAACGTGTGGCCGAACATCGACGTGCGTTTCAACAGTACCGACGAAGGCTTCAAGTACGATGTGATCGTACGGCCGGGCGGCGAGCCGAGCGATGCGCGCTTCCAAGTGGAGGGCGCCGAGGTGAACGAGAACCTCATGGGCGAGCTCGTCTTCACCTGGGCCGATGGATCGCTGAACGAGGTGATCCCGGCGAGCTGGGTGGAGAAAGGACGCGAACGGGAACGCGTGAACGCGCGGTACAGCGCGGATCGTGATGGCAGCTTCGGTTTCGAGGTGGATGCGGAGATCAACGGAACGCTCGTTATCGACCCCAGTTACCTGCTCAGCTGGAGCACCTACTACGGCGGCGCGGGAAACGAATCGTGCGGTGATGTAAGCGTGGATGCCACTGGGAACATCTACATGAGCGGGCACACGAGCAGCGCATCGAGCATCGCCACGACCGGTGCGCACGATGTGACCTATGCGGCCAGTACCGATGGCATGATCGTGAAGCTCAACGCGAGCG
>CAZJTB010000046.1:0-6000 GCA_964548485.1 uncultured Chryseobacterium sp.
AGGCCGCGCATCTTCCCCGACCGGTGCTTGCCCAGCACGCCGCGCTTGCCGCTGAGCTTCTGCAGGGTGCGCGTGAGCTTGATATCCACATCCGCCGCCTTGGCCTTTGGATCCTCGCGCTTGGCCCAGGCGGTGCTGATGTCGAGGAGCTCCTGCTTGGTAAGCAGCCGGTTGGAGCGTGTGATGGCCTCCACCACCATCCTGTCCCAATCGTTCAGGCGGTAGCCGCCCACGACCTTCCGCTTCTTGCGCCGACCGGGCTTGCGGCGCTTGCGCGGCGCATTCTTGCGCGCTTCGGTGGCGGCCTCCGCGGCCACTTCCTTCTCCACCTTCACGCGCTTCAGCTCCGCGATCGCCGCGCGCACCTTCTCCAGCTTGAACATGAGCATGCGGCGCTCGGCGAAGTATTCGCCCAGCAGGCGCTCCAACTCGGGTTTCTTCAGACGTTCCTTGGCCATGATGATACGGTTTATGCTGTTTCTGGGGGGCGGCAAGCTAAGCCCCTCCTTCGAAGCATCCGAGCATCAGCGCACCATCACCACCGGGCCATCGCCCGATGCCTGCACGGAGCCGATGGACCAACAAGCAGCGCCTGCGGCCGCGCAAGCCGACTCAACATCAGGCCTGGAGGAAGGATCGCACGCGATGAGCAATCCGCCGCTCGTCTGCGGATCGCTGAGCAGCAGCATGCGCTCCATTCCCGATGCGCCCTCGACCTTGCTGCCATACGACTTCCAATTGCGGAAGCTACCGTCAGGATAGGCGCCTTGGGCCAGGTAATGGCGCGCCTCCGGGATCACCGGCACCTGATCGAACACGAGCTCGGCACGCACTCCACTGCCCTCGCACACCTCGAGCAGATGGCCCAGCAAGCCGAAGCCGGTCACGTCCGTCATGGCATGCACGCCAGCCAATGCGCCGAGCAGCTCGCCGACCTTGTTCAGCCTCGCCATGATGCCAGTGCCGATGCCTGCATGCTCCTGCCCCAGGGTGCCGCGCTTCATGGCGGTGGCCAGGATGCCGAGGCCGATGGGCTTGGTGAGCAGCAGCGCATCGCCATGCTGAGCCGTGTCGTTGCGCTTGATGTGCGCGATGGGCGCTTCGCCGGTGACGGCCAAACCGAAGAAGGGTTCCGGCGCATCGATGCTGTGGCCGCCGGCGAGGGCGATGCCCGCTTCGTGGCAGGCGGTGCGTCCGCCATCGAGGACGCGCGCGGCCAGCTCGGCGGGCAGCTTCTCCACTGGCCAGCCCAGGATGGCGATGGCGAGCAGGGGCCTGCCGCCCATGGCATACACATCACTCAGCGCATTGGTCGATGCGATGCGGCCGAAGTCGAAGGCGTCATCGACGATGGGGGAGAAGAAGTCGGTGGTGCTGATGAGCGCGCGGCCGTTGCCGAGGTCGTACACGGCGGCGTCGTCCTTCGAGCCGTAGCCCACGAGCAGGCGCGAATCGGGAAAGGTGCCCAGCTCGCTGCGCAGCACCTGCTCAAGAACAGCTGGCGCGATCTTGCAGCCGCAGCCGGCGCCGTGGCTGTATTGGGTGAGGCGGATGGGGGAGGGGGCGGCGGTCATGAGGCGCGAAGATCGCGCCAGGCGCTCGATGAGCTTTGGTCAGCGAACGATGTTGAATCGCAATGGAGCATCCCCAGTCTGTGCTGCAGCGCGGATGAAATAGGAACCGGGCGCCAACTCGGCAACAGAGCAGTTGAACGGGGTGCCGAATGGAGCACGCAGTTGTGTTACGGTACGACCCGTCGCATCCAACAACTCGATGCGCTTCGTGCCATTTGGGATCGACCGGATTGTAAGGAGGTCGTTGGCAGGATTGGGCGATATGCTCATGCGATCCGTGCCGTCGAACTCGATCGACGTGGTGATATCGGTGCCGAAGGCGGCCAGGTACACCATACCCTGATCCACAGCATCCCAACCGGAGAGGAAAACATGATCTCCGGAACAGACGATATCGTCAATAGTGCGGCCGTATAAGTAGTTCCCTGTCTGTGTGCCCGCTGTGTTGAAGCGATAAAGCAAACCTGTGGGTGAGCTTCCGCCCTGGCTGGCCGCCACCCACATGCTACCAAATGCATCCAATGTGATCCCGGATAACGTGGTGTACTGGGTGGTGCTCAAGGTGCCACTCCAGATAACCGTACCTGTGGTGTCCACCGCCCCGACATCCATGGTCATGTTGCTATTCAGGCTCGCATAGTGGATCACGTCAGCGTTCAGCATGAGCAATGTTCGCGTCGAGGTACCCGAGGAAGGCACGGTAATCGGGTTGAGCAGGGTCATTTGATGCCTATCCAGGACAGCGATGCTGGGAACGCGGCCGCAATAGATCCTCATCTCATCCGCTGCGATGCGGTCCGAAGTTGGGACTACTGCACGACCCAAGAGCCAGTGCCGCTTGGAGCAGTTGCGAATGACCGTGGGAGTTGCGCTGATGTCACCGAATTGATCGTGCCAAACATCCACTTGTGCATCCGCACCCGTATGCATGGAGAATACGACAGAACTGTCCAATGTGATAAGTCCGGTGCGGTACCAACTCATAAAATCGATCTGTTGTAGGAAGTGATTCACAAAATACAAAGAGTCATCTTGGGCCAGAAGTCGCAACGGCCGGTCGCTCTGGTAAGGGTAGCCGGTTATGCTGTTGGAATAAAGGCCGATTGTCAGCTCGGTGTGTGGGGGAGGGACATCTGTTCCGTCCAGATGAAAGGCCCGAATGTGCGTGTGTGGATCCGACGGACCCGGCTGGAATGCAAGATGGAGCCGCTCGGCCGACTGGTCCAAGGCCAATCTCGTGATATGGGAAGAGGAGGGCACCAAGCGTGTCCAGACCGGATAGATGGCCGCTTGGCCTAGCAGCCAGTTGGCTGATAACATGGTCACAATGCAGAGCTGGAATCTGGAGTTCATGGCATTGGTGTTCCAGACATGATGAACCTGATGTTTCCGCTCATGGTACCGGCTATCACCAGTCGGTTGTTGGAGAGGTCAAGCGCGGAAATAACTGCGCCGATTGTCTCCGATGCGAAAGCACCTGTTTCAGCATCCAGCCAGACCAGGTTATTGCCAACTGCAGTCCACAAACGACCGTGATCATCGAGCACTAGTTCCACAGGAGACTCGCTGAACGGCAATGTCTGCTCCCAAATGCTGCCGCCCCCAAGCACGTACTGGCCAACACGCAATGAACCATTAACCTTGCAGGTCCAGTATAGAGTGTCTCCATCCATGCAGGTTTTTCCGGTGCCGGAAACATTTCCATTGAACAAGCTAAACGTACTTCCTATGGCTGCGGTGGTCTTCGCAACCATGCGAACACTAGGGAAGCTGACGTAGAGAATGGAGTCCGAAGTGGCCTCCAAGCTGCTAGGCACCGCAGGAACACAAACGGGCCATTGTCCTCCGCTACCCAGCTTGTACAATGCCCAACCGGGTGGTATGCAGTACGTGGTGCTCGCCCCGATGTAAATATTCGCACCATCTGCAAGCACGCTATATGCAGAGGCATGATTATAACTCGGTGAACCGCTGGCTTGACTAGGAATGTTGAGACCATTGCACCACATCCAGCAATTGGTGACATTGAGGTTACAAGCGTTGAGGATACGGAGGTTTGAATTGCCCATCCGGGAAGTGCCGATGGCGAACCGATCATGTGTCACATAGGCGTTAAGGCACTCTCCCCACCATTCCAATACTCCTCCATCCAAGTTGCCGTTCGCATCGTAACGTTCGGCGTACTCTTCTGCATAGCATGGTTGAGTACCGCTTTCATCGTAGACCACCTCGGTATTGGAGTTGTTCTGATTGGCGAAGGCAGCTAAAATCGGAGGAAGACCGGGAAGCTCGGACATCCACTGGACGTCCAACGGCGGCTGCGCGTGAACATGCTGCGCCACCAGAACCGGCAGGATGAAACATCCTTGGCGGGCGTGGATGATCGCTTTGGTGAGGCGGTTCACGTGGAGTAGACGGAAGCTGTGTGTCACGGATGCTTCGCTTCTTTCAAGCCGTGATGGTTCGCCCGTGATATCGAGCAACGAGCATTTGAGCTGCTCCTGAAAGATCCGAGTTCGTTATAGGCATGCGCAGGAGGGTTCTCGCATCCCGGGTCTCCGCCCCGCGCAGGTACGCCTTGTCGTAGTACCTGAGCGTGATCACCGCCACCGCCTTCAGGTCCCCGGCCTCCAGCGCTTCCAAAGCCGCCTTGCAATGCTGCGGCCCAAGCCTCTTCTCGATCCGCTTGATGGCCTCGGCCAGTTGCTCCTTCGGGAACCTGCCATAGTCCTTCACGAGCCTTTCGGCGCGCTGCTCCTGCGGCATGTCCACGAAGTAGAGCATGGCCGAGCGCATGCGGTCGAAGAAGGGTTGCGGGATCTTGCAACGCCCGATCATCAGGCTCTCATCCTCGACCCATGCCGGACGGGTGCGATCCAGCTTGCTCAGCTCCGCCCACACGCGGTTCTCGAAGTGCTCCGTGGTGGGCTGCGGCAGCTCGCCCAGCGCGCCGAACGAGGAGCCCTTGTGATGCGCCAGCGCTTCCAGATCGATGACCTGCTCGCCCAGCTCGCGCAGGTGCCCGAGCAGTTCCGTCTTGCCGGTGCCGGTGTAGCCGCCGAGCACGCGCAGGACGATGGGCGCCGAGAAGGAGTCGAGCACATGCTGGCGGAAGGCCTTGTAGCCCTTGCGCAGGGTGGCCACCTCGGCGAATCCCGCCTTATCCAGCAGCCAGGCCACGCTGCCGCTGCGCTCGCCGCCGCGCCAGCAGTGCACGCGGATCCTACCATCGGGTGCCAGCGCGCGCGCCTGCTCCACGATGCCGGCGAGCTTCGGCCCCACGATGCGTAGCCCTTCCAGCACGGCGGCGTCGCGCCCCTGCTGCTTGTACAGCGTGCCCACGACGGCGCGCTCCGCATCGGTGAAGAGCGGGAGGGAGGCGGCGCCGGGGATATGGCCTTGCGCGAACTCCTTGGGCGATCGAACATCCACGATGGGCGCATCCATCGCGAGGAACTCCCCGATGTCGAGCGCCCGCATCATGGCCGAGGCGATCAGGTGATCGGGTTCAGCATCACGCTGAACACCGTGATGCTGTTGGGGTCGCGGTCGTAGAAGAGCTTGTCGAGCGCCTCCAGCACGTTCTTGGCGCGGAAGTACGAGGTCTGCAGGCCGTTATCGCCGCGGGCGCTCCATTGGATGGTGTAGCTGCTCGTGCGCTCCTTGTAGGTCTTCACGTAATCGAGCATCTCGCGCAGCGCGTCCAGCTTGTCGCTGCCAGTGGTGGCGTGGAAGAGGAAGCTCTGGTTGTGGCGCGGGTTCACGGTGATCACGTGCAATTCGGTGCGCTTCCCCTTGGTGTCGAAGTTGTATACCAGGCTGTCCTTGCCCATGCCGATGTAGTCGCCGATCTCCTTCTGCAGGCGGGCGATCTCCAGATTGCGATCCTTGGTCATGCGCGCGATGTTGCGGGCAAAGGTACCGGCTGCTCAGGCTTGGGCCGGCGCGTATTCGGGGATGATGGCGCGCAGCGCTGGCACGATCTCAGCGCCCTTCATGCGGAGCAGGCCTTCAACCTGTCGTTGCACCTGGCCGACATCCAAGGCGGCCACCTGGCCGATGAGGATGCGCGGATGGTGCGTGGGCAGCGTGTTCTCGCTGGTGGCGAGCAGCTCCTCGTAGAGCTTCTCGCCGGGGCGCAGGCCGGTGTACACCACCTCGATGTCCACGCCCGGATCTTTTCCGCTGAGGCGGATCATCTTCTCCGCGAGGTCGGCGATGCGCACGGGCTGGCCCATGTCGAACACATAGATCTCGCCGCCCAGCCCCATGGCCGCGGCCTCCAGCACCAGCCGGCAGGCCTCGGGGATGGTCATGAAGAAGCGGGTCACTTCCGGGTGCGTCACCGTGACCGGTCCGCCCGCTTCGATCTGCTTGCGGAACAGGGGGATCACCGACCCGCTGCTGCCGAGCACGTTGCCGAAGC
>CAZJTB010000046.1:6010-10677 GCA_964548485.1 uncultured Chryseobacterium sp.
GCAGGCTCACTACGCATGCAGAGTTATCGTCTGCTGGCGTCGGTGCCGCTGACGTGCAGCACGTTGCCGAAGCGGGTGGTGACGAAGCGCGTGCCGCAGCCCTGCGCGATGGCGCCAACGAGCATCTCCGCCGCGCGCTTGCTGGCGCCCATGACGCTGGTGGGGTTCACCGCCTTGTCGGTGCTGATGAGCACAAAGCGCTCCACGCCATGCGCGCAGGCCAGGCGCGCCAGGTTGCGGGTGCCACCCAGGTTGGTCCGGATGGCCTCCTCGGGCTGGGCTTCCATCAGGGGCACATGCTTGTAAGCCGCCGCGTGGAAGACCAGCTGCGGCATCTCCTGCTCGAAGACCTCCTGCATGCGGCCTTCATCGCGCACATCGGCCACCAGCACGCGCAGGCTGCCGTCCAAGCCGCGGCCCGCGAGCTCCATTTGCACGTCGTAGAGCCCGCTCTCGGCGATATCGACCAGCACGAGCGAAGCCGGCTCCATCGCGCACAGCTGGCGCACCAGTTCGCTGCCGATGCTGCCGCCGGCGCCGGTCACGAGCACGCGCTTGCCGGCGATGAGGCCGCGCACGGCCTGCTGCTCCAGATGGATCACCGGGCGGCCCAGCAGGTCCTCGATGCGCACTTCCTGGATCTGGCCGGCGCTGAGCTGCCCGTTGATCCAATCGCTCACGGGCGGGATGGTGAGCACGCGCACACGGGCGGCCATGCAGGCCTCCACCACCTGGCGGCGGAGCTCGGGGTCGGGTTTCGCGATGGCGATGATCACCTGATCGATCCCTTCATCGAGCAGGTCGGGCAGGCGCGAAGCGGGCTGGATGAGCACGCCCTCGAGCCGCTTGCCCGCCTTGCGCGCATCATCGTCGATGAAGGCCGCCACCTCGTACTTCACCGAGCCCTCGCGCTCCAGGGTGCGCTTGGTGATGAGGCCCGCCTCGCCCGCTCCATGGATGATCACGCGCACGCGCTCCTTGCCCGCGCCGCGGCTGCGCAGGTGCAGCAGCTTGAAGGCGATGCGCGCGCTGATCACGAGCATGGCGGTGGCCATGAAATCGATGATGATGACCGCGCGCGGCAGGAAGTAGAGGCCATCGAAGAAGAGGTAGCGCACCACGCTGATGGCGCCGAAGGCCACGGTACCCGCGAGCACGGTGAGGAAGAGGCGGCGCGCGTCGTCGGTGCCGGTATGCCGCACCATGATCCGCGGGATGCCTGCCCAGAGGAAGGTGGCGGCGCGCACCAGCAGGAAGAGCGGCAGCACCGGCAGCAGCAGCTCAACCTCGTGCGGCGGCACGTTGAAGTTGAAGCGCAGCAGATAGGCTGAGGCCAGGGCCACCAGGCACAGCACCAGGTCGATGACGAGGATGCCCCAGCGGGGGAAGAGGCGGCCGGCCATGAATCAACTGCCCGCAGCGCGGGAGCGGGCCAAGATAGAAGGGCGCTTCCGAGCCGCCTGGGCGTCCCGGCGCACGGGAGGCTCCCGTCTATATTCGGCCGCCATTCCGTTGCCTGCGCTGCGCGCCCTCATTCCGCGATGCCTTCCATCCTCTTCATCGCCAGCCACCGGCCCGGCCGCAGCCCCAGCCAGCGCTACCGCTTCGAGCAGTTCGTGCCGTATTGGGAGAAGCATGGCGTTACGGTGCGCTACGCCTGGATCATCGACGAGGCCGACGACAAGGTGTTCTATTCACCGGGACGCCTGCTGGACAAGGCACGCATATTCCGCAAGAGCCTGCGCCTGCGGAGCGAGCATGTGCGCCTGGCGCGCGAGTTCGACCTGGTCTTCGTGCAGCGCGAGGCCCTCATGACCGGCAGTATCCGCTTCGAGCGCGCGCTGGCGGCAACAGGCAAGCCGCTCATCTACGACTTCGACGATGCCATCTGGCGCATGGATGTGAGCGAGGGAAACCGCCGGCTCCGCTGGCTCAAGGATCCCGCGAAGACCCCGCGCATCATCGCCCTGGCCACGCGGGTGATCGCCGGCAATGCCTTTCTGGCCGATTACGCGCGGCAGCACAACCCGCGTGTGGAGGTGATTCCCACCGTGATCGATACCGAGCGCTACGTGCCGGTGAGCACCGTGCCGCGCAGCGATGGCCGGGTGGTGATCGGCTGGACGGGCAGCCTCACCAGCACGCCGCACCTCATGACCGCCGTGCCCATGCTCCAGCGCCTGCAGGAGGAGCTACGCGGCAGGATCGTATTCCGCTTCATCAGCGACCGGCCGGTGCGCATACCCGGCCTGGACAGCGAGCAGGTGACCTGGAACGCGGCCAGCGAGCCGGAGGACCTAGCGCCCATCGACATCGGCATCATGCCCTTGCCCGATACGGAGTGGAGCCGTGGGAAATGCGGCTTCAAAGGGCTCCAGTACATGGGCATGGCCAAGGCCGTGGTGATGGCCCGGGTAGGCGTGAACACGAGCATCGTGCGCGATGGCGAGAACGGATTCCTGGCCAGCACCGATGAGGAATGGCTGGACCGGCTGCGCCGCTTGGTGGCCGATGCCGAACTTCGCCGCCGCCTGGGAGCCGAAGCGCGCCGCACCGTGGAACAAGCATACTCCACCGTGGCCTGGCGCGACCGCTACCTTGAACTCTTCAACGATCTCGCACGCCACACATGAGCGAAACCGCCACCGACCTCAAGCGCACCGCGCTTACGCACATCCACGAAGCCCTTGGCGCCAAGATGGTGCCCTTCGCGGGCTACCTCATGCCCGTGCAGTACACCGGCGTCATCGACGAGCACAATGCCGTGCGCAACGGCGTGGGCGTGTTCGATGTGAGCCACATGGGCGAGTTCCTCGTGCGCGGCCCCGGCGCGCTCGACCTCATCCAACGCGTCACCAGCAACGATGCCGCCAAGCTTGCCGTGGGGAAGGTGCAGTACAGCTGCCTGCCCAACGCCACTGGCGGCATCGTGGACGACCTGCTCGTATACCGCATGCAGCACGCCGACGATCACCATTATGTGCTGGTGGTGAACGCCAGCAACATGGCCAAGGACTGGGCGTGGATCAATCAGCACAACACCTTCGATGCCCAGCTGGAGGACATCAGCGACCGCATGAGCCTCCTGGCCGTGCAGGGCCCTAAGGCGGTGGACACGCTCAAGGGCCTCTTCGCCGAGGACATCGCCAGCATGCCCTACTACACCGCTCTCTATGCCGAGATGAAGGGCGTTGGCCTGGTGCTCATCAGCACCACCGGGTACACCGGCGCCGGCGGCTATGAGATCTACGTGCCGAACCCCCTGGCCGAGAAAGCCTGGCACGCGGTGATGGAGGCCGGCAAGCCCCATGGCATCAAGCCCTGCGGCCTGGCCGCGCGCGACACCCTGCGCCTGGAGATGGGCTTCTGCCTCTACGGCAATGACATCGACGACACCACCTCGCCCATCGAGGCCGGCCTGGGCTGGATCACCAAGTTCACCAAGGATTTCGTGAACAGCGCCGCCATCAAGGGCCACAAGGACAACGGCACCGCCCGCAAGCTCGTGGGCTTCGAGCTGCTGGACCGCGGCATACCCCGCCACGGCATGAACGTGGTGGACGCTTCCGGGGCCGCCATCGGCATGGTCACCAGCGGCACCATGAGCCCCACGCTCAACAAACCCATCGGCATGGCCTACGTACCTGTGGCCCTCAGCGCCCCCGGGTCCGACATCCTCATCGACGCCCGCGGCAAGCAGATGAAGGCCAAGGTGGTGAAGGTGCCCTTCCTCCAGCAGGGATAGCCGCCGGCCAGACGCGGGGCAGTGGCCCGGACTGATGCAAGGAGCCCACGCCTTGGACGCAGACCGACGCAGGGCGATTCTGGGGGCATCGTGCAACGCCCAACCTTCAACCCACAACCGTCTTCAACAACAGGAAATTCTTATCTCTGTGGGGCCATGCAGGAGCCTATCCGCAACAGCGATTACCAATACCGGGTCGAAGTGTGCTTCGTGCCCACGCAATACCCGCTGTACGCGCCCGACATGGGCATCGTGGTGGTTATCGATGTGCTGCGCGCCACCAGCGCCATGGTGGCCGCCTTCGAGCACGGGGTTGACCGCATCATCCCCGTGAGCACCATCGAGGAGGCCCGCCAGTACATCGGCAGGCCGGGCTACATCGCCGCCGCCGAGCGCAACGGCGAGGTGGTGGAGGGCTTCCAGTACGGCAACTCGCCCCTGGCCTACGTGGGCGAGGACCTCAAGGGCAAGACCATCGTGATGACCACCACCAACGGCACCAAGGCCATCAACCTGGCCAAGGATGCGCGCAAGCTGGTCATCGGCTCATTCCTCAACCTCACTGCGCTGAGCGAATGGCTGGTGAAGCAGAATGACAACATCCTGCTGCTCTGCTCCGGCTGGAAGGACAAGTTCAACCTGGAGGATAGCGTGTACGCCGGTGCCGTGATGGAGCGCCTGCTCGCCAGCGGCAAATTCGGCGTGGAGGAGGACAGCAGCATCGCTGCCAAGTACATGTTCATGTCGGCCCGCGATAATTTCCTCAGCATCCTCAAGGCCGCACCGCGCCGCCGCCGCATCGAGCAGCTGCAGCTGCTGCCGGATGCCAAGTTCTGCCTCACACCCGATACCAGCCGCGTGATCCCCATCCTGCGCGATGGCGAGCTGGTACGCATGGAAGCCGTGCCCGCATGATCCGCAA
>CAZJTB010000047.1:0-10597 GCA_964548485.1 uncultured Chryseobacterium sp.
GGCCTAACCCTGCCGAGGACTGGGTTGAGATCGCTCTCCCTGCATCCGCCAGTGCGGTGGTTCTGCTCGATGGCTTCGGCCGTATCGCGGCGAACAGGGAAGGTCCGTTCACCGGCGCGCTGCGCCTTGCCCGGAACGGGCTGCCCAATGGCTGCTACATGGTTATCGCGCTTGATGGTACGGCCCAGGTGATTGGTCGAGAGCGGCTCGTATTCATCACCGATTAGCGGGTACCGCATCCATCCCGGAAACCGTTCCTTTGCCGGCCATGTGGGCCTGGCTCAGCAGTCGCATACTCCGTAACCGCAACGGCATCCTGGTGGTGCTGGGGCTGATCACGCTCTTCCTCGGCTACGAGATGAAGAACGTGAAGCTCAGCTACAAGTTCGGCGGGCTGCTGCCCAAGACCGACAGTGCCTACGTGCAATATGAGGAGCTGCAGGCGCGCTTCTCCGAGGATGGCAACATCATCGTGCTGGGCATCGAGGATGCGCGGCTGCGCGAATTGGCGCATTTCCAGGCTTGGTGGCGGCTGGGCCGCGACCTGAAGCAGCAGCCCGGCGTCGATTCGGTCTTCAGCGAGGCCAACTTCTACACCCTCCTGCGCGACGATAGCTTGAAGCGCTTGAGGCTCATGCCCGTGGTGCGCCGCATGCCCATGAGCCAAGCCGAGGTGGACAGCATCCGGCAAGAAGCGCGCAAGCTGCCCTTTTACGAGGGATTGCTCTACAGCGAGAACGAAGCCACCAGCCTGATGATGGTGTTCGTGAATCCCGAGCGCTTCAACAGCGAGCAGCGCGGCGACATGGTGGACCTGATCGATGCGCGCGTGAAGGAGTTCGAGCAGGGCGGCATCGCCGTGCGCCGCAGCGGGCTGCCCTTCATCCGCACGGTGGTCACCGAACGCACCAAGAGCGAGCTGCAGATGTTCGTGGGCCTCATGGTGCTGGTGGTGGCGGCGCTCATCTACCTCTTCTTCCGCAGCTGGCGGGTCATGTTCGTGTGCCTCACGGTGGTGGCCGTGAGCGTGGTGTGGGCCGTGGGCTCCATCGGCCTGCTGGGCTACAGGCTCACCTCGGTCATGAGCGTGATCCCGCCGCTGATCATCGTGATCGGCATCCCCAACTGCATCTTCCTCATCAACAAGTACCACCACGAATTCGCCACGCACCGCAACCGGGTGAAGGCCCTTTCGCGCGTGATCTACCGCGTGGGCCGCGCCTCATTCACCACCAACGCCACCACCGCCGCGGGCTTCGCCACCTTCATCCCCACCTACAGCGATGTGCTCAAGCAGTTCGGCGTGGTGGCCAGCCTCAACATCATGGCCGTGTTCGCGCTCAGCCTGCTGCTGGTGCCCATCCTGCTCAGCTTCCAGGGCGACCCCGAAGCGCGCCACATCGCCCACCTCGACCGCAAATGGGTCGATGGCATGACCAACTGGTTCATCCGCCTGGTGGAGAACCATCGGCGGGCGGTGTATGGAGCCACCCTCGTGCTGGTGGCCATCGGACTGGGCGGCGTGGCGCAGCTGCGCAACGAGACGCATGTGGTGGACGACCTGCCCATGGACGACCCCGTGATGCAGGACCTGCGCTGGTTCGAGACCCGGCTCAAGGGGGTGATGCCGCTGGAGGTGCTGGTGGATGCCGGCCGGAAGGGCCAGGCGCTGAAGGATGCCAACCTCAAGCGCCTCTCCCGCCTGCAGGATTCGCTGCGCGCCTATCCCGAGCTGTCGCGCTCGCTCTCCGTGGCCGATGCCGCCAAGTTCACCAAGCAGGCCTTCTATGGCGGCGACCCCGACCGCTACGCGCTCATCAGCCCGCAGGAGAAGAGCTTCATCCTGCCCTACCTCGAGGCCGCGCAAGACCAGGGCGGCCTTGCGCGCGCCTTCATCGATGAGGAGAAGCGCACCACGCGCCTCACCATGCAGGTGGCCGATGTGGGCACCGCCCGCATGGATGCCCTGCTGGGCCGCCTGCGCGCCGAGGTAGACTCCATCTTCCCCCCGGCTGATTTCCGGGTGATCATCACCGGCACCAGCGTGGTCTTCCTCGAGGGCAGCAAGTACATGGTGAAGAACCTGATGATCTCGCTGGTGCTCGCCGTGATCGTGATATCGGCCCTCATGGCGCTGCTCTTCAGCAGCATGCGCATGGTGCTGGTCTCGCTCATCCCCAACCTCATCCCACTCATCGCCACCGCCGGGCTCATGGGCTACCTGGGCGTGGCCATCAAGCCCAGCACGCTCCTGGTGTTCAGCATCGCCTTCGGCATCGCCGTGGACGACGCCATCCACTACCTGAGCAAGTACCGCCACGAGCTGAAGCTCACCGGCCACACCATCCGCACCTCCGTGGTGCTGGCCCTGCGCGAGGCCGGCGTGAGCATGATGTACACCAGCATCGTGCTCTTCTGCGGCTTCAGCCTCTTCGTCTTCTCGGACTTCGGCGGCACGCAGGCCCTGGGGCTGCTGGTCTCCTTCACCCTCCTGGTGGCCATGTTCACCAACCTCATCGTGCTCCCCTCGCTCCTGCTCAGCTTCGACAAGAGCCTCACCACGCGCTCCTTCGACGAGCCCATGCTGGACATCCTCGATGAGGAGGCCGACATCGAGCTGGACGCGCTGCGCCTGGAAGGGGAGGACGAGCAACCAAGGAAAGACGCATGAAAGGAATCATCCTCGCCGGGGGCTCCGGCACGCGGCTGCATCCGCTCACCCTGGCGGTGAGCAAGCAGCTCATGCCGGTGTACGACAAGCCCATGATCTACTACCCGCTGAGCACGCTCATGGCGGCGGGCATCCGCGATATCCTCATCATCAGCACCCCGCACGACCTGCCGCAGTTCCGCAAGCTGCTGGGCGATGGCGCCTCGCTGGGCTGCGTGTTCACGTATGCCGAGCAGCCGCAGCCCAACGGGCTCGCCCAGGCCTTCGTGATCGGCCGTGAGCACGTGGGCAACGACCCGGTCGCGCTCATCCTGGGCGACAACATCTTCCACGGCCGGGGCCTCGGGCGCATGCTCAGCCAGCACACCCAGCCGCAGGGCGGGCTGGTGTTCGCCTACCACGTGAGCGATCCCGAGCGCTACGGCGTGGTGGAGTTCGATCCCGAGGGCCGCGTGCTCAGCATCGAGGAGAAGCCGGCCCAGCCCAAGAGCAACTACGCCGTGCCCGGCCTGTACTTCTACGACAACGATGTGCTGGCCATCGCGCGCGACCTGAAGCCCAGCGCGCGCGGCGAGTACGAGATCACCGATGTGAACAAGGAGTACCTGCGGCAGGGCCGGCTGCGGGTGGAGATCCTCGACCGCGGCACCGCCTGGCTCGATACCGGCACCTTCGCCTCGCTCATGCAGGCGGGCCAGTTCGTGCAGGTGATCGAGGAGCGCCAGGGACTGCGCATCGGCTGCATCGAGGAAGTGGCCTGGAAGCGCGGCTGGATCAACGATGAACAATTGGAGGCCCTCGCGCGTCCGTTGGTGAAGAGCGGCTACGGGCAGTACCTGCTTTCGCTGCTGAAGCGCTGATCCATGAGCGGCATTGATGGGCACCGCGCCCTGTTCGAGGCGCGCCTGCAGGCATGGTGCGCGGCGCTGCCGCCCGGCGCGCTGTACGAGCCCATGGCTTACCTGATGGGGCTGCCCGCCAAGCGGGTGCGCCCGGTGGCCGCGTTGATGGCCTGCGAGCTCGTGCAGGGCGATGCGCGCCCGGCCCTCGACATCGCGCTCGGCATCGAGCTCTTCCACAACTTCACCCTCATGCACGACGACCTCATGGACGCCTCGCCCACACGGCGGGGCCGCCCCACCGTGCATGCGCGCTGGAATGCCAACACCGCCATACTCAGCGGCGATGCCCTGCTGGTGAAGGCTTACGAGTGCATGGCCGGCCATCCTGAGGCCCAGCCGGTCTTCAACCGCTACGCCCTGCAGGTGTGCGAGGGGCAGGCCCTCGACATGGCCTTCGAGCAGCGCAGCGGCGTGGATGCCGCCGAGTACATGGAGATGATCCGCCTGAAGACAGCCGTGCTCCTGGCCTGCGCGCTGGAGCTCGGTGCCATGGCGGGCGGCGCCGATGGCGCCCAGCAGCAGCAGCTGGCCCGCTTCGGGGAGAAGCTGGGCCTGGCCTTCCAGTTGCGCGACGACCACATCGATGCCTTCGGCGATCCGGAGGTGAGCGGCAAGCAGCGCGGCGGCGACCTGCGCGCCGGCAAGAAGACCTGGCTCCTGATCCGCGCATTGGAGCTGGAGCGCGGCGCCGGGGAGCGCATCATTGCCGATCAGCTCGCGCTCACGAGCATCGCCCGCGATGTGGGCGCGATGATCGAGCAGCTGGTGTCATTGGGCATCCGCAGCGAATCGGAGGCCATGATCCGCAGGCTGGAGCAGGAGGCGTTGGAGGCGCTCGATGCGGTGAAGGCGGACGAGCAGCGCAAGGCTCCGCTGCGCGCGCTGGCCCACAGCCTCATGGGGCGGCGCGCCTGAAATCGGGCCCCAGCAGGTCGGCCAGCGCCTCGGACAGCTCTTCGAAGCGGTAGATGAAGCCCGCATCGCGAAGCCGGCTCCCGTCCGCCCGGCTCCCTTCGAGCAGCACGCCTGCCAGTTCGCCAAGCGCGAGCCGGAGCGTCCAGGCCGGCACGGCAGGAAGTACCATGCGCCGCTTCAGCGCCGTGGCCACTGCCTGTGAGAAGGCGCGGTTGGCGACCTGATCGGCCACCACGTTGTAGGCGCCGCTCAGCCCATTGTGGTCAAGCGCGAGCTGGTAAGCGGCCACCAGGTCGCCGATGTGCACCCATGGCATCCACTGCGCGCCGCTGCCGAGCACGGCGCCCAGGCCCATGCGGAATGGACGCGCCAATTGGGGCAGCGCGCCACCCTCACGGGCGAGCACGATGGGCGTGCGGAGCTTCACCACCCGGCATCGCGATGCCCAATCATCCACTGCGCGCTCCCACGCTTCGCTGATGCGGCCAATCGTGTCCTTGCCCGGTGGGTCAGCCTCGGTCCAGATGCGCTCGCTGGTGGTGGCGCCGTAGTATCCGATGCCCGATGCGCTCACCAGGCATTCCACGGGAGCCTGTGCCTCCATGACCGCTTTCAGCAGCAGGCGGGCCGGATCGGCACGACTGGCGATGAGCTCCTGCACACGGGCCTTCGTCCAGCGCCTGTCGGCGATGCCCGCCCCGGCCAGGTGCACCACGCGCTCCACGCCGCTCAAGGCCTCGGTATCGATGCGGCCTGCGGTGACATCCCAGGCGAATGCGCGCACGCGGCCGTGGGTGCCCGCTTGGCGGCTCAGCCAGCGCACCTCGTGCCCTTCGCTGAGCAGGGCCTGAGTGAGCTGGCGGCCGATGAGCCCGCTGCCTCCGGTGATGAGAACGATGGCCATGCGCTAGCGGAACAGCGAAGGGCGCCGTTTGGATCGGAGCCCTTCGCCGTCAGTAATTGTCAGCGCATCAGCATGAGCATGCGCCTCACGAAGCTTCCATCCGTGCCTTGGAGGCGGATGGCATAACTACCGTTGGGCAGCGCGTTGGGCAGCTCGATCAGCCCGCTCGTGGCGGGGCGGCTGCTGCGCCAAGCGGTGCGGCCGCTGGCATCGAGCAGCTCAACGCCCAGCACGTGCATGCCTTCCACGCGCAGCAGGCCATCGGACGGATTGGGGCTGATGGTGGCGCGTGCATTGGCCGCATCGATGCCCAGCGAGATGCAGGTCGGGTCGGACTCCGGGAGCAACTCGATGGTGAGGCAGGCTGTTGAGGCCGGACAGGGCAGGGGGTTGAGGATGCTGTAGCAGTACACCCCGAACGGATCGGACGAGGGGTCGAACGTGGGGCCGAAGACGCCTGCAGGCCCGGTCCATGCACCACCGCCAACCGGGTCGCCTTGGAGCGAGTCGAGCAACGCGAAGGGCGCGGCCAATGCGCATACGGCAATGGTCGTGCTCTGCCCGGCATCAGCAGGAACCACCTCCGTGACCTGGAAGACGGCCGATGCGCTGCCGCAGCCGTTCGACACGGTGTAGGTGTAGCTGCCGCCGGAATTCACGACAGGGCCTTCGCTCCAACTGCCACCCGGATCGCCCGTGACGAAGGGGGTCAGGTCCAGGTCGTTGCCCGAGCATAGGCTCACCACGGTGCCCAAGCCTGCATTGGGCGCTTGTGATTGCGTGATGCTGAAGGTGGCCTCGTCGCTGCCGCAGCTCGTGGCTATGGTGTAGGTGTAGATGCCTGGGGCGCTCACCACCGGTCCTTCACTCCAGGTGCCGCCGGGGTCGCCCGTGAGCAGCGTGGTGAGGTCGATGGATTGGCCTGGGCAGATGCTGGCCGAGGCATCATTGCCCGCCGAAGCGGAAGCCGACTCCACCGTGAGCGTGTAAGTGTAGGTCTGCGAGCCCACCACCGGGCAGGCATTATCGCTCGCGCTGATGATGAAGGAGTAGTTGCCCAGCGGCAGGCTGGAGGCGTCGAAGCAGATGGTGGCTGTGGCGGGATTGGAGCCATTGGCCTCGAAGGTGGCGCCTGGCACCACCTGGCCGATGTTGCTCGTCAAGGTCAGCGATTGGCCGGCATCGGGATCCGTGACTGTGGCATCCAGGCAGAGCCATCCGCCACAAGTGCTCACGCTGTAATCGCCGGTGATGGTGCCGCCGCCCTGTGCATTCTCGAGCACGCCGCTGGTGGCCGCAGGCACGCTGTTGGCGCACGATTGCGCCACGAAGGGGAAGTCGCGGATCACGCTTCCGCGCCAGACGCCATTGGCATCGCGGTAGCTCACCTCCACCGAGACGATGATGTAGCCCTGCAGGGTGGGGGTGAAGGCGATGTTGCCAGTCAGGCTGTCGATGACCATGCCGGTGAAGGGCTCGGCGCCGGAGTAGGGCGGCTGGTAGGTCACCGGCTCCACCACGTTCGGGTTCACCGAGATCTGGCGCCGCGCATCGATGAACCGGTAGCGCAGCGTCTGGCCCGCCGGCGCGGTCACGCCCAGGTCGAAGGTGGCAGGCTGGCCCACGCACACGAAGGGCGGCACCGGGTCGGAGAATACCGGCGATTCCAGGCAGGCGCTGCCCGCATTGTTGAGCTTCGCTTCCAGGTAGATGCCCGGCGCGCCGGCTACGTTCACGCTCGCTTGGCGGCAGCAGGTGTTCCAGCTGATCGTCCAGAAGTTGCACGCGGAGAGCGAGAGCGTGGTACGGTAGGTGTACAGTTCGATGCCGATCAATGGGCCCCCGTTGCAAGTGGTCTGGTCCAGCTGATCGGGGCATACGGGCGACACGTTCTCAACCGATATCAGCGGCAGGTTGCTGATGGAGAACTGCACGCCGCATTCGTTGCTGAAATTCAAGCTTTGCCCGATCATGGGGGCCCCGGTGCATTCGCGCCAGAGCTGGAGGGTCACCTGGTGCTGGATGCCGCTGATGCACCGCGTGGTGATGTTGCCGCCGGGCAGGTGCTCGGCCGAGGCCGCGAAGGCCAGGAGAACGAAGGGAAGGGTAAGGATGCGCATGCTGCCCGGTTTTGAAGGATCGCCAAGGTAGAAACCCCTGCCGCACGACCAAATCCGCGGACTCAGGAAATGGGCACCCCAGCGAAGAGCCGCTCGAGCATGCGTCCGTTCAGGTCGATGCGGATGACCACGCGTTCCGGATCGAGCAAGGGCGCGGTGCTGCCGAAGGGCCTGCTGGCGCCGTATTCGATGGAAACGAGCCCGAGCAGATTCACCCCGGCCTGTAAGAAGCCCCGCGCATCCTGCAGGGATAATCCAGCGGTGTAGTTCTCCAATCCGCCCGTGAGGCTCACGGCCCAGTATTCCGAGGGCCCGAAGAGCTGGCGCACGCCCAAGCGCTGCCCCCAGCACGAGGGCGCGCCGAAGTAAGCCCCCAAGGCCAGCTCGGGTCCTGCTTGATAGATGGGTCCCGATGCGGCACCGGATGCGGCTGCCCGCAGCAGATTGCCGTGAAGCTCCACCCCAGCCAGTCCTTGAAGCGCGATGCCCGCGCCGCCGCCTGGCATCCACGCATGCTTGGCGGTGCTGGACTGCGCGCACGCGATCAGCGGCAGCAGCACCGCCACCCCGAACAGGTGCAGGGCCCGCAGGGCGCGCCGCATCAACGCGCCCGGGCGATCGCCTTCAGATCGTCCACGATGAAGCCTTCCTTCTTGCCGAAGATGGCCGCATCGTCGCGCAGGTACATGAGCTCGCCGGTACCGGCGTTGAACACGCGCTTGAAGCAATGCTTGTTCTTGTGGTCGCCCACGGTGATCACCACATCGGTCACGGCCTTGCCGCGGTCCTGCGCCGTCACCGCGCCGGTCACATCGGCGCGGGACCCAAGGCTGGAGGGCGAGGCGTATTCAGCCTTGATGGCCGCGTCATCCGGAAGGGTCTTGTCCAGGTGCTCCCGGGCCACGATGAGCTCCGTGTCGCGGATCAGGCGCGTGCGGCTGCTGTAGAGCCGGTCCGCCGTGGTCTTGTCGGTGATCTTGCCCGCCTCCACCTGCTTCAAGTAATCCTGCAGGTGCTTCACGTACACCATCAGCATGGCGCTCATGTCCTGCTCGTTGATCGCCTTCAGGTCGATGAGCAGGTTGGCCAGTTCCTGCTCGGCGGCGATGGAAGTGAAGCAATTGTCGGTTTGCTGCAGCGCATCGCCCTTCTTCTGCTTCCACCCCTTCACCACGGCGAGGAAGGTGCCCTCGAACTTCACCGGGTCGGTGCGCCGGGTCTTCATCAGGTACACCTTGTCGGGGCTGATGGGTTGCATGCCGAAGTCGCCCACGGTGATGAAATCGATGGATGCGTTGAGCTTCCACTCGGCCTTCACCGCGTTCATGATCGTGCGGTTGTAAGGCGAATCGCCTTGATCGAGCACCACCACCAGCTGCGCGGCCTTGGCGGCTTTGGCGGCCCCGGCATCGAAGGTGCCGTATTGGGCCGGTGCGGTCAGTGGAGCGGTCGCGAGCGTGACGAGGAGTGGGCGAAGGAGCATGTGCGTTGTTTTTTTCGGCGCCGGGCGAAAGTAGTGCCACGTGCAGCGGAGCTTTGCCAGCATGGAAGAGGGGGCCAACACATCGCTGTCGAAAGGCGGTGAGGGCGGCATGGCCCGATGGCTCGATCGTGCCGAGGTGCTCGCATCCACCGTGCTGCAATTGCGCAAGGACCTGGCGACGGATGAATGCCAGCTCCCGGAGCCTCCGCTGGGCGAGGGGGCCTTCGAGGAGCTGCGCGCCGGCGTGCTGAAGCGGCTGAACGAGCTGGAGCGCGGCAGCCCCAGCGCGCTGCAGGCGGCCATGTATCGCGTTGACATCCCTGAAGGGCACCTGCGCGGCACCATGGCCGCGGGCGGGCTTCATGCACTGGCCGGCGAATGCGTGCTCCGGGCCTTGCAGAAGGTGCTTGCGCGGCTGCGCTTCGCGGGGCGTTTCTGAACGGGCTAACCTGTTCGGCCGCAAGGTCTTCCGGCCTGTTAGCAACCCCCAACCCGCCCAACCTGCAACCTTCAACCCTCGCTCTACCTTCGCCGCCCGGATGGACAAGCTTTCCTACCTGAGCAACGTCGATAGCGCCTGGCTCGACGACCTCTACCAGCAATACCTCAAGGACCCTGCGAGCGTGGAGACGGGCTGGGCCCGCTTCTTCGAGGGCTTCGAGTTCGCCCGCGCCCTGGAGGGCGGCAGCATCGAGGGCGGCGCCCCCGCGGCCCCCGCCCCCGGCGGAAACGAGCGCTTCGAGAAGGAGTTCCGCGTCATCGAGCTCATCAACGCCTACCGGCAGCGCGGCCACCTCTTCACCAAGACCAATCCGGTGCGCGAGCGCCGCACCTACCTGCCCACGCTCGACATCGAGCACTTCGGGCTCAGCGCGGCCGACCTCGACACAGTGTTCAGCGCCGGCAATGAGGTGGGCATCGGCCCCGCCAGGCTCCGCGACATCATCGATCTGCTGAAGCAGACCTACTGCCAGAGCGTGGGCGCCGAGTTCAAGTTCATCCGCAACCCAGAGAAGGTGAAGTGGCTGCAGCAGCGCATGGAGAGCGTACGCAACACGCCCGACTTCACCATCGACCAGAAGAAGGAGATCCTCGAGAAGCTCAACGAGGCCGTTGTCTTCGAGCAGTTCCTCGGCAAGAAGTTCATCGGCCAGAAGCGCTTCAGCATCGAGGGCGCCGAGGCCCTGATCCCCGCGCTCGACACCGTGATCGAGCAGGGCGCCGAGCAGGGCATCACCGAGTTCGTCATCGGCATGGCGCACCGCGGCCGCCTCAATGTGCTGGCCAACACCCTGCGCAAGAGCTACGACCAGATCTTCTCCGAGTTCGAGGGCAAGGACTACGACGATGAGCTGGTGGAGGGCGACGTGAAGTACCACATGGGCTACAGCAGCGTGCTGAAGACCAACACCGGCAAGGAGGTGCGCCTCACCCTGGCGCCTAACCCGAGCCACCTGGAGACGGTGGGCCCCATCATGCAGGGCATCTCGCGCGCCATCCACGGCCCCGGCGACGCCCGACCCGACAACCGCATCCTCTGGGAACTCGCCGGCCGCCGCGGCCTCTTCAACATGCGAGCGCTTCGCAAGGAGATGGGCGCAG
>CAZJTB010000048.1:0-412 GCA_964548485.1 uncultured Chryseobacterium sp.
GCATCGAGCAGGACATTGCGTTCGATGTTGGCCAAAATTGCGTCGAAGCGGAGGCTCTCCAGCGATCGCGCGTCGCCCTTTTCCACAGTGATGGCGGCACAACCGTTCATCCCCGTGTTGTGGCGCGCGTTCTCCACGGCTGCCGCATCGTTGTCGATCGCAAGCACGGTGCGCGCGCCCAGCCGTTCGGCCAGGATGGCGAGCACCGCGGTGCCGCAGCCCAGGTCGCATACCGTGCGGCCCGACAAATCCACCGCGAGCATGGCCTGCACCATCATGCGCGTGGTGGCGTGGTGGCCCGTGCCGAAGGCCATGCGCGGGGTGATGATGATCTCGTGCGCGAAGCCCGGAGCGGAG
Organism: uncultured Chryseobacterium sp.; assembly: GCA_964548485.1. GTDB lineage: Bacteria > Bacteroidota > Bacteroidia > Flavobacteriales_F > PHOS-HE28 > PHOS-HE28. The sequence continues at coordinate 358 of CAZJTB010000048.1, forward strand.
GCATGGAAATCGGCGCGGATGAGCACCTTCCCCTCCACCTCCACCGGCTGGAAAC
>CAZJTB010000048.1:433-10101 GCA_964548485.1 uncultured Chryseobacterium sp.
TTGCGATCGGCGATCTCTTCGACCTCGAAGGATATGGACGCGTGCGGATCGCGCAGGGTGAGCAGGTTGCGCAGGGCCGCCTCGTCGTACCGGTCGGTGCGGATCCAGGCCTTCAGCTCGCCGCTCGCGCCCTTCGGGTCGGTGAAGCCCTCCTCGAAGCTTTCGAATCCGATGTCGGCCAGTTCAACCATGAGGAGGTCGCGCCACGGATCCGGCGGGGCAATGAGGAAGGTGACTTGGGTGTGGGGCAATTGAAGGTTGGTGGTTGAAGGTTGAAGGTTGAAGGCAAGCATCAACGCAATCCGATTCAACCCCTCACTGATCGACCAGCGATGCGGACCAGTTCCAGGAACTGCACGGCCACGAGCGATGCGCCACCGATGAGGCCGCCATTCACATCGGGCTGGGCGAACAGGCCTTCCGCATTCGAGGGATTGCAGCTGCCGCCGTAGAGGATGGGCACCTGCTCGGCCACCGATGCGCCATGGGTATGAAGCAGCGCGCGGATGTGGGCATGCATCTCCTGCGCCTGCTCTTTGCTGGCCGTAAGCCCAGTGCCGATGGCCCATACCGGCTCATAGGCGATGATGATCCGCTCGAGCTCCGCGTTGCTGAATCGGCCCAAGGCCCCCTTCATCTGCTCGGTGACCACATCGAAATGGCGTCCGCTGGTGCGCTCTTGCTCCTTCTCACCGCAGCAGAATATGGGTGTGAGGCCGTGCGCCAGCAACGCTGCCGCCTTCTCACCGATGCGCGCATCGCTTTCGGCGAAGTACTGCCTACGCTCGCTATGCCCAACGATGCAGGCCCTCACGCCGATGCTCTTGAGCATGCCAGCGCTCACCTCGCCGGTGTACGCCCCCTTCTCCGCTTCGTGGCAGTTCTGCGCCGCCACCACGATGGGCGTTCCGCTGCAGCGCTCCACGGCCATGGCCAGGAAGGGGAATGGCGGCGCGATGATGACCTCCACGCCCGCCGCGAAGCCAGGCGCGGCCTGAACGAGGGCATCGATGAGCGCCGCCGCGGTAGCGCGCTCGGTATTCATCTTCCAATTGCCGGCTACGATGGTGCGCATGGTACTCTGTGGCCAAGGCCCTTTGGCGCTGGCGGCGGCAAAGATGATCCCGAGGTCCGCTCGCGACGGCCGATGCCCGGCAACCCGAGCGAAGCAGCGGGATACTTTCGCCGCCCCGCATGGAGATCCTGCCGCGCTACTTCCTCGAGATCGCCTTCAATGGCACGGCCTACCGTGGCTGGCAGCGGCAGCCCGATGCGCCCAGCGTGCAGGCAGAGGTGGAGCGCGCGCTGCAATTCGCCCTGCACCGGCACAAGGTGAATGCGGTGGGCTGCGGCCGCACCGACACCGGCGTGCATGCGACTCAATTCTTCCTGCATTTCGATGGCCCCAGCGAGGGCGTGCTGGGCGAGCGGTTCGTTTACAGCCTCAACAGCCTGCTGCCCGACGACATCGCCGTGAAGCGCGTGATCAGCGTGCCCGACGATGCGCATGCCCGCTTCAGCGCCACCGAGCGCGGCTATTGCTACCGCATCCACCGGCTGAAGGACCCCTTCCTCACCAGCCTGTCGCACCAGCTGAAGCCCGCGCTGGACGTGGCCGTGATGAACGAGGCCTGCCGCGCCCTCATCGGCACGCACGACTTCAGCAGCTTCCAGAAGGTGGGCAGCGATGTGAAGACCAGCCTCTGCGACGTGCGCGAGGCGCATTGGGTGGAGACGCCCAACGGCTATGTGTTCCGCATCAAGGCCGACCGCTTCCTGCGCAACATGGTGCGCGCCATCGTAGGCACGGGCATCCGCATCGGCAAAGGGCAGCAGCCCGCAGCCCACATGGCCGAGGTGCTCGCCGCCAGGGACCGCCACGCCGCCGGCCGCAGCGCCCCGGCCTGCGGGCTGTACCTGGAGCATGTCGTGTATCCCTTCCTGCCGAGCGATCTTCGCGGCCCCGAATAAGCCGCAAAGGCGCAAAGACGCAGAGGATTGCAAATGCCCGGAACACGCCCGCTCGGGGTTCTTGGCGCCTCTGCCCCTTTGCGGCCCACCACCCGCGCATGAGCTCCTCCGCCCAAGGCAAAGCCTTCGACCGCCGGCTCTTCGGGCGCGTGTTCGCCTTCACGCGGCCGTACCGGGGCCTCTTCTGGACCTCATTCGCGCTCACCATCTTCCTGGCGGGGCTCGGCGTGGTGCGGCCGCTGCTCATGGGCGATATGATCGACGACTATGCGCTCACCGGCGATGCGCGCGGCCTGTGGATCGTGACCATGGTGGTAATCGGCCTGCTCGTGCTGGAGACCATCGTGCAGTTCTATCAGGCCTATTGGACCGCCTGGCTCGGGCAGGCGGTCACCTTCGACCTGCGCCAGCGCCTTTACACGCGCATCATCGGCAACAAGCTGCGCTGGTTCGACAAGACGCCCATCGGGCAGCTCGTCACGCGCGTGATCAGCGACATCGAGACCATCGACGACATCTTCTCCCAGGGGCTGCTCATGATCATGGGCGACATCCTGAAGCTGCTGGTGGTGGTGGCCGTGATGTTCATCGTCAACTGGAAGCTGGCGCTCCTGAGCATGGTGCCCATCCCGCTGCTGCTATGGAGCACCAACATTTTCAAGAACAGCATCCAGAAGAGCTTCCAGGACGTGCGCACGCAGGTGGCGCGGCTCAACACCTTCGTGCAAGAGCACATCCAGGGCATGGCCGTGGTGCAGATCTTCGCCCGGGAGGAGCAGGAATTCCGTCGGTTCAAGGAGATCAACCGCGAGCACCGGGGCGCGCACATCCGCAGCGTCCTGGCCTACAGCATCTTCTTCCCGGTGGTGGAGATCCTCAGCGCAATCTCGCTCGGCTTCCTGGTGTGGTGGGGCGTGAAGGATGTGCTGGCCGGCCACGCCACGCTGGGCGATGTCTTCGCCTACATCCTCTTCATCAACATGCTGTTCAGGCCCATCCGCCAGCTGGCCGATCGCTTCAACGTGCTGCAGATGGGCATGGTGGGCAGCGAGCGCGTGATGAAGGTGCTCGACACCGATGCCTCCCTCACCGACGAGGGCTCGCGCAGCGCCGTAAGGCTGAAGGGCGAGATCCGCTTCGATGGGCTATGGTTCGCCTACAGCGATGGCGCCGGGGCCGAAGAGGAGCACTGGGTGCTGCGCGACATCAGCTTCGAGGCTAAGGCGGGCCAGATGATCGCGCTGGTGGGCGCCACCGGCAGCGGCAAGAGCAGCATCATCAACGTGCTGAGCAGGGCCTACGACTTCCAGAAGGGCGCCGTGTACCTCGATGGCGCCGACATCCGCGACTACCGGCTGAGCGAGCTGCGGCGTGCGGTGAGCGTGGTGCTGCAGGATGTCTTCCTCTTCAGTGATACGGTGCATAACAACATCACCCTGGGCGATGCGGCCATCACGCGCGAGGAGGTGATCGCCGCGGCGAAGGAGGTGGGCGCCCATGACTTCATCACGCGGCTGCCCAAAGGCTACGACACCGAGGTGGGCGAGCGCGGCGGCATCCTGAGCACCGGCCAGCGGCAGCTGCTCGCCTTCATCCGCGCGGCGGTGCACAAGCCCACGGTGCTCGTGCTCGACGAGGCCACCAGCAGCGTGGACAGCCTCAGCGAGCAGCTCATCCAGCAGGCCACCGAGCGCATCACCAGCGGGCGCACCAGCATCGTCATCGCGCACCGCCTCAGCACGGTGCAGCATGCCGATCGCATCCTGGTGCTGGACAAGGGCCGCATCATCGAGCAGGGCACCCATCAGGAGCTGCTGGCGCAGGAAGGAGCCTATCGCAAGCTCTACGAATTGCAGTTCCGCTGAGGCCCATTTGGCGGTTCATTCCGATATTCGGGCCGCAGCCAACGCGCGCAGCGCCTGGCTCGTCAAGCAAGCACACCCGATGAGGACACTGACCTGCAGCTTCGCGCTTCTCTCCTTAGCGCTCTGGACGGCTCCCGCCAAGGGCCATGACCATGATGGCCATGGCCACCAAGGCCTGGAATTCCATGAGAACCACGGGCAATGGCCCGCCCAGGTGCTGTTCCGGGCCCGCACCCAGGCCGGTGCCGTGTTCGTGGAACGGTCTGCGCTCACCTATGTGGTCCAGAGCGGCGGCCCCCAGCACGCTTCCGCCCCGGATGCCATCCATCCACCCTACCGCGAGCATGCCTACCGCATGCGCTTCGTGGACGGTCAGGCCCAAGGGCACGCCGGCGATGAGCGACTGCCGCACTACGTGAACTACTTCATCGGCGACGATCCATCGCGCTGGGCCGGCGGCGTGGCGGCTTTCGGCGGCGTCCGGCTGAGCCAGGTGTACCCGGGCATCGGCATGCGGCTCGATGGGCATGGCGGCCTGAAGTATGAATGGGTGATCGACCCCGGGGCCGATCCCGCGCGGATCCGGCTGGAATTCGAAGGGCAGGACAAGCTCCGCGTTGAAGGCGGCCTTCTGTTCGTTGAGACGAGCGCCGGGCAGGTGATCGAGCAGCGGCCCGTGGCCTGGACCGAGCGCGATGGCCGCCGCGAGCCCGTGCGCTGCGAATACCGTCTCGAAGGCAACCTCCTCTCCTATTCGCTCCCGGATGGGTTCGACCACGCCTCCACCTTGGTGATCGACCCCACCGTGGTCTTCAGCAGCTACAGCGGCAGCACCGGCGACAACTTCGGCTTCACCGCCACTTACGATGCCAGCGGCCACCTCTATGGCGGCGGCATGGTCCGCAGCACAGGGTATCCGGTGACCCTTGGGGTCGTGCAATCGAGCTATGGCGGCGGCGAGAATGACATCGCCGTGAGCAAGTTCACGCCCACCGGTAACAACCTGGTCTGGAGCACCTACATCGGCGGCTCGCTGAATGAAGTGCCGCACAGCATGGTGGTGAACAGCGCCAACGAGCTCTTCATCCTCGGCACCAGCAACTCCTCCAATTTCCCCACCACGGCGGGCTGCTGGGACAACAGCTTCAACGGCGGCACCACGCCGCCCTTCGCGGTGACCTCCTACGGCTTCACCTACACCAACGGCTGCGACATCGTGGTGGTGCACCTGAACAGCGCGGCCACGGCCCTGATCGGCAGCACCTGGGTGGGCGGCAGCGGCAACGACGGCCTGAATCAGTCCACGCCCACCAACCGCAACTACGGCGACCCCTTCCGGGGCGAGATCATCCTCAACCAGGATGAGCAGCCCATCGTGGTCACCAGCACCTCCAGCACGAATCTGTTCACCACGGCCAACGCGGTGCAGGCCAGCCTGGCCGGCGGCGGCCTCGATGCCTATGTGTTCCGCATGGATGCCGGGCTCACCAGCATGCTGTGGGCCACCTACTATGGCGGATCGGGCGTGGATGCGGGCTTCGGCGTGCAGACCGCGAGCAATGGCGAGACCTACATCACCGGAGGCACCACCAGCACCAATCTGCCCAGCGCGGGATCACCCGCCTTCGCATCGAACGGCGGTGGCGCGGCCGATGGCTTCATCGCGCGCTTCCACCCAACAGGGGCGCCCCTGCTGAGCACCACCTACGTGGGCGCCTCGGGGCTTGACCTGCCCTACTTCGTGCAGCTGAACACCGCTGATGAGGTGTTCGTGGTGGGGCAGACCACCGGCCCCTACCCCATCACGCCTGGCAAATACAACAATCCCAACGCGACGCAGTTCCTGCACAAGTTCAGCAGCAACCTCTCGGCATCGCTCTGGAGCACGCGCATCGGGGGCTCGGGCAGCGAGAACATCTCGCCCTCCGCCTTCCTGGTGAGCAACTGCGGGCAGATCTACTTCAGCGGCTGGGCTGGCAGCACGAACGGCTTCGGCACCGCGGGCCTCTTCAGCAGCACGCAGGGCCTGCCCATCACGCCCGATGCCTACCAGCCCACCACCAACAACAGCGATTTCTACCTGATGCTGCTGGAAGCGGAGGCCGTATCGCTGGGCTACGCCACCTTCTTCGGCGGCAGCAGCGCCGAGCATGTGGATGGCGGTACCAGCCGGTTCGATAAGAACGGCATCGTGTACCAGGCGGTCTGCGCCGGCTGCCAGCTGCTGAGCTATCCCACCACGCCAGGCGTGTGGAGCAGCACCAACAACAGCACCAATTGCAACCTGGGGGTCTTCAAGATCGACTTCGAGCAGAACGTGCAGGTGAACATCGGCGTGAGCATCGCCAATACGCAAGCCTGCCTGGGCGAGCCCATCGTGTTCACCGCGAGCGGATCCGCCGATGACTGGCTCTGGGATTTCGGCGACGGTTCGGCCCCGAGCACCAGCGCCGTCACGGCCCACCTGTTCAGCGACCCCGGAACCTACACGGTGTGGCTCTATGGAACAGCACAAGGCCTCTGCGTGGCCGTTGATTCGGCATCGGTCACCATCGACGTGGTGCCGCCCGCCGACCTGCAGCCGCGCTTCGATGCCGTGGCAGGAGGCGATTGCGATGCCGTGGCCGTGGAGCTCTTCAATTTCAGCACGGGCAGCACCATCTTCCTCTGGAGCTTCGGCGATGGCGCCACCAGCACGCAGACGAACCCCGTGCATGCCTATTCCGCCCCCGGGCAGTACACCATCACCCTCGGCCTGGTTGACGCTATCTGCAGCGATACCGCGTTCCTCTCGCAGACCATCGACCTCGGCATCCCCGGGCTCACCCTCGACCTGCCATCGCCGATCGGCATCTGCGATGGCCAGAGCGCCGTGCTGGATGCCGGCCCGGGCTTCGACACCTATGCCTGGAGCACCAATCAATCCACACAGGCCATCAGCGTATCGCAGGCCGGCACCTACATCGTGGTGGTCACCGATGGGTTCTGCACCGGCAGCGACACCGTCACGGTGGCCCGCTCACCGGGCTATCCGCCGCAAGCCGACCGCGAGGCCTGCCCCGGCGAGCAGGTGCAGCTCACGGCACCGTTCCAGCCGCAATCCATCACCTGGAGCACCGGGGCCACCACCCCGGCCTTGAGCGTGGCCGTGGCCGGGCTCTACTGGTTCGACGCCATCGACCCCTTCGGGTGCCCGCAGACCGATACCGTGGAAGTGCGATTCGCCGCAGTGGCCTCCGGACCGCCAGTCATCCCCAATGTGTTCTCCCCGAATGGCGATGGCTACAACGATGTGTTCATCCCCGAGAACATCGACCTGGCCAACTTCAGGATGGAGATCTACAGCCGCTGGGGCACCAAGGTGTTCAGCGCGAAGGGCGCCATTCCCTGGAACGGCAAGCTCGACAACAGCGGCGAGCAGGTCCCTGACGGCACCTATTTCGTCATCCTCACCTACGATCCGTACTGCAGGAACGATGGCACCGTGACCCACACCGGGCACGTGACGCTGCTGCGCTAGCGGCTCAGCGCGGTGGCCAGCGCCCGGCCGGTGTGCGAGTCCTGGCGCGCCAGCTCATCGGGCGTGCCGGTGAAGAGCAATTGGCCGCCGCCCTCGCCGCCCTCGGGGCCGAGGTCGATGATCTGGTCGGCGCAGCGGATCACCTCGGTGTTGTGCTCGATGCAGATCACGCTGTGGCCATTGGCGATGAGCATGTCCAGCGCCTTCAGCAGCTTGGCGATGTCGTGGAAGTGCAGGCCGGTGGTGGGCTCGTCGAAGATGAAGAGCGTGGGCTTCTCGTCCTGCCCCTTGGTGAGGAAGCTGGCGAGCTTGATGCGCTGCGCCTCGCCGCCCGACAGCGTGCTGCTGCTCTGGCCCAGCTTCACGTAGCCCATGCCGGTCTGCTGCAAGGGCAGGAGCTTCTGGACGATGCGCGCACAGGCGCCGATGGCCTGGTGGGGATCGAAGAAGGCGATGGCGTCATCCACCGTCATATCGAGGAGCTCGGCCACGTCGCGGCCCTGGAACTTCACGTCGAGCACCTCGTCGCGGAAGCGTCGGCCCTTGCAGGCCTCGCAGGTGAGGCTGATATCGGCCATGAACTGCATCTCGATGCGCACCTCGCCCTCGCCCTGGCAGATCTCGCAGCGACCGCCATCCACGTTGAAGCTGAAATGGCTCGGCTTGTAGCCGCGCACCTTGGCCACGTCCTGCTCGCTGAAGAGCTGGCGCACCTCGTCCCACGCCTTCACGTAGGTCACGGGGTTGCTTCGGCTGCTGCGGCCGATGGGGTTCTGGTCCACCAGCTCCACGGCCTCGATGCGCGCCAGGTCGCCTTCCAGGGCCGTGTGCTCGCCCGGCCGCTCGCTGAAGCCTTCGAGGTGGCGCTTCAGGGCGGGGTATAGGATGCGCTTCACCAGGGTGGTCTTGCCGCTGCCGCTCACCCCGGTGACCACGGTGAGCATGTGCAGGGGGAAGCGCGCGTCCACCTCCTTCAGGTTGTGCTCGCGCGCGCCGCGCAGCAGCAGGGTGTCGCGGATGGCGCGGCGCTTGGCGGGCGGCGCGATGCGCTCGCGGCCCGTGAGGTAGCGCGCGGTGAGGCCTTCGCTCTCCATGAGGCGCTCGAAAGGCCCGCTGAAGACCACCTCGCCGCCGTGGCTGCCGGCCATGGGCCCCATGTCGATGATGTGGTCGGCGGCGCGCATCACCTCCTCATCATGCTCCACCACGATCACGGTGTTGCCCAGATCGCGCAATTGCTTCAGCACGCCGATGAGGCGCTCGGTGTCGCGCGGGTGCAGGCCGATGCTGGGCTCGTCGAGGATGTACATGCTGCCCACCAAACTGCTGCCCAGTGAGGTGGCCAGGTCGATTCGCTGGGTCTCTCCGCCGCTGAGCGTATTGCTGCGTCGATCGAGGGTGAGGTAGCCCACACCCACATCCACCAGGTAGCGCAGGCGGTTGGTGATCTCCTTCAGCAGTCGCGCGGCGATGCGCTGCTGGTGCTCGTCGAGCCGCAGCTCCTCGAAGAAGCGCAGGCACTCGGCGATGGGCATGCGCGTGAGCTCCGTGATGTCCCTGCCGCCCACCTTCACATAGCGTGCTTCCTTGCGCAGGCGCGTGCCCTCGCAGGCGGTGCAGGTGGTCTTGCCCCGGTACCGGCTGGCCAGCACGCGGTATTGGATCTTGTAGCTCTTCTCCTCCACGTACTTGAAGAAGGCGTCGATGCCGTGCAGCCCTTTGGCGCCCTTCCAGAGCAGGCGCTGCTGCTCGGCGGTGAGTTCCCGGTAGGCACGGTGTATGGGGAAGTCGTGCCTGGCGCTGTCGCGGATGAAGTCGCGCTTCCATTCGCTGAGCACCTCGCCCTTCCATGGCGCCACGCAATCGTCGTAGAGGCTGAGGCGCTTGTCGGGGATTACCAGGTCAGGGTCGATGCCGATGATGCTGCCGTAGCCCTCGCAGGTTGGGCAGGCGCCCACGGGATCGTTGAAGCTGAACAGGTTGGGGCTGGGCTCCTCGAAGGTGATGCCGTCCAGCTCGAACTTGTCGCTGAATCCCATCTGACGGCCGTCCTCGCCCAGGAGGATCAGCTCACCCTGCCCCTCGAAGAAGGCGGTCTCGGCGCTATCGGCCGCGCGGCTCTCGTTCTCGGTGTCTCCCGGCACGGCGCTCAACCGGTCAACCAACAGGAAGAAGGTGCCCTTCAGGGCCTGCTTGCTCTCGATCAACTCCTCGATGCGATGCACGGCGCTCCCATCGTGCACGCGGGCATAGCCCTGCTGCTGTAGCACTTCCAGGTGCTCCTTGATCGCACGGCCCTTGGGGATGGCCAG
>CAZJTB010000049.1:0-8791 GCA_964548485.1 uncultured Chryseobacterium sp.
CAATATCGCCGGAGGCCTTGGCATCTGGGCGGGCTATGGCACGCGCTTCCGAACCGTGGTGTGCCAGCCGTGACGGGCCCTCGCCACCGCATGAATGGCAGCCGTAACGCCCAAGGCATCCGCCGGCTCCTGATCGCGCGCGTCCCTGCGGGTCTCGGTTTTGCCGCGCCCTTGCTCCTCGTGGGCTGCGGTGAGCCATCAGGAACACCGTTCATGGAGCAGGAGCGCATCCCCCCTGCCGGGCTGTTGATGGAACGGGTCACGGACAACGTGTTCATCCATACCTCCTACAAGAAGACCAACGACTTCGGCAACGTGCCCTGCAACGGTCTGGTGGCCCGCCATGGCGGTGAAGCCATCGTCTTCGACGCCCCGGTGAACGACGCCATCGCGAACGAACTGCTCGATTGGATACGCGACACACTGCGCTGCCGCGCGGTGGCCGTGATCCCGACGCATTTCCACGACGACTGCCTGGGCGGCCTCAGGGCCTTCCACGCCCGGGGCATCCCCTCCTACGCGCATCATCGCACCATCGCAAGCGCCCGACGAAGCGGACTGCCGGTGCCCCAGCACGGCTTCGAGGACTCGCTATCGCTGGCGCTCGGTGATGAATGGGTAACGGCAGCCTTCCTTGGCGAAGGCCACACCCCGGACAATGTGGTGGGTTACGTGCCGGGCGAGCGCGTGCTCTTCGGCGGCTGCCTCATCAAAGCCTTGGATGCCGGCAAAGGCTACCTGGGCGATGCGAATGAGGCAGCCTGGCCACGGACCGTTGAAGCCGTGAAGCGCGTCTATCCGGACGCCCAGGTGGTGGTTCCGGGGCATGGCGGGCGCGGGGATGCGCAATTGCTCGACTACACCATCCGGCTCTTCAGCGAACCGGACTGAGCCTGCTGCCCATCAGGGCCTGCCATTCGATCGGGCAGGCTGGCCATGGCTCGCCGGAAGGAGAATGCGTAAGGCTAGATTTGCCGCCCCATTGCCGAAGGCATCACTGGCCGCGGCGAACCACGCATGAGCAACACACCCGAACATGTGCAATGCCTGATCATCGGATCGGGCCCCGCAGGCTACTCCGCCGCCATTTACGCCGCCCGCGCCGACCTGAAGCCGGTGCTCTACGAAGGCCCGCTCCCTGGCGGCCAGCTCACGCAGACCACCGAAGTGGAGAACTACCCGGGCTACCCCGATGGGCGCACCGGCCCGGAGATGATGGAGGACCTGAAAAAGCAGGCCTTGCGCTTCAAGACCGATGTGCGCCACGGCTGGATCACCAAGGTGGACCTCACCGGCCCCGTGCACAAGGCGTGGGTTGACGATGTGAAGGAGATCCACGCCGATACCGTGATCATCAGCACCGGCGCCAACGCGAAATGGCTGGGCCTGCCCAATGAACTGCGCCTGCGCGACATGGGCGGCGGAGTCACCGCCTGCGCCGTGTGCGACGGCTTCTTCTACCGGGGGCAGACCGTGGCCCTGGTGGGCGCCGGCGACAGCGCTTGCGAAGAGGCCACCTACCTGGCCAAGCTCTGCCCGCAGGTGCACATGCTGGTGCGCAAGGACCATTTCAAGGCCAGCAAGGCCATGGTGCACCGGGTGGAGAACACGCCCAACATCAAGGTCCACTTCAACACCGAGGTGAAGGATGTACTGGGCGCCGACAAGGTGGAGGGCATCACCGTGGTGAACAACCGGACCGGTGCTGAGAGCCGGTTGGACGTCACCGGCCTCTTCCTCGCCATCGGCCACGAGCCGGCCACCGCCATCTTCAAAGGCTGGCTGGACATGGACGAAACCGGCTACATCAAGCACGCGCCGGACAGCACGCGCACCAATGTGCCCGGGGTGTTCGTGGCCGGCGATGCAGCTGACAAGGTTTACCGCCAGGCCATCACCAGCGCGGGCACCGGCTGCATGGCGGCGCTCGATGCGGAGCGCTACCTGGCGGCCAGGGGCCATTGAACGGCATGGCCACAATCACCATCGAGCTGCGGGGCGAATACATCGCGCTGGATGCGGAGCGCTACCTGGCGGCCAAAGGGCACTAGGCCATGGCCACCATCACCATCGCGCTGCGCGGCGAGTACATCGAGCTGAACCAGCTGCTGAAGCTCGCGGGCGTGTGCGGCAGCGGCGGCCAAGGCAAGCAACTCGTTGCCGAGGGCCGCGTGAAGGTGGATGGGCAGGTGGAGCTGCGCAAGACGAACAAGATCCGCGCGGGGCAGGTGGTGGAATGCGAAGGCCAACGGATCGAGGTGGCCTAATGGCTCGAACGGACCACCTGCACATGGTCCAGTTTCAGGGAGGCCCCATCGCCCGAGGCGTTCATCAACCGCAAGGCTCCCGCGCGCTTGCCGCCATCGGAGAGCGGCCCCAGCTTGAGCGCTGAGTGGCAACGGTCAACGTTGATGCGCGGCGCGGCGGTTCGCGTGGCGATCACGAAGCCCTCGTTCCACCAGCCGATGCCGCTGAGGTTGAGCTGCCCGCTCACATAATCGATCACCGGCGCGGCCATCCTGCCGTTCCAATAGACCGCATCGAGGTCAACCGTGGCGCGAGGCGGCATGTTCACATGGATGCTGGCGACCCGGGTGGCATGCTCCACATGGAAATTCGACAGGGCGAACTGCTTCACCACCGTGTTGCGTGCCGGCTTCCCCTCCTCCCCGCCGATGGCTGCGCTCAGGTACAGGTCGTGGTCGCACGGCGCGCCCTCGCTGATGCAATCGACCATGCGGACGCCATTGCAATTGAGCACCGAGTAGGCCCTGGTGGTGGTGGGCGCGCAATACACGCGGCACTGTGACAGCACGGTGTGGTTGCTCTGGCTGTTGCTCCAGGTGGCGCCGGGCCAATCGCCCGCGCGCACCACGATGCCCAGGCGCGCGGGATTGGTCACCAGCACATTGCTCACCCTGGTCATCAGCGCGAACCGCAGGTCGATGGCGGCCTCGCTCTGGCCCTTGCACCGCACGTTCTCGATAACGCTGCCCAGGGTGGCCTGCAGGTCGATGGCCTTGCGCCCGCCCTCGATGGCCGCGAAATCGCGGATGGCATAGCGACTGCTGGTGCGCGCGAGCGCATCCTTCTGGTCCTTGATGGCACGGGTGAACCCATTGCTCACCGGCCCCAGCAGCAGCTTCGCGCCGGCCCCATCGATCACCAGCAGCTGCGCATCGGGCAGCACGATGTCCGCATCGCACTTGTACACGGCTCCGGCAGAGAACGCCACGCGCGTGGCATCCTTGGGCAGCGCGGCGAAGAAGCCGGCCACATCGTTCACGGGCACCACATAATCCTTCGCGCATGCCGGAGGCATTGCGAGCAGCACGGACGGAAGCAGCAGGGAGCGCATGCCGGCGAAGATCCGCGCAACGCTCCCTTTTGGCAACTTTGGCTCGATGGCCCCCTCGACGCTCGTGCTCATCCATGGATTCCCGTTGGACGGCGGCCTGTGGCAGCCGCAGGTCGCGCTTCTGGCCGGGCATCGGCGCGTGCTGGCTCCGGACCTGCGCGGCTTCGGCCAGGACAGGCGCCCATTGCCGCGCGCGATGACCATGGAAGCCTACGCGGATGACCTGCGCGAACTGCTCGATGCGCAGGGCATCGCGCGCGCCGTGCTGTGCGGCTTGAGCATGGGCGGCTACGTGGCCATGGCCTTCGCCGAGCTATGGCCTGAACGCGTGCTGGGCTTGGTGCTCTGCAATACGCGTGCTTCGGCTGACACCGATGAAGGCAGGGCCGCTCGCGAGCAGACCGCCTCGGATGCCTTGGCCAAGGGCGCGGCCGTGATCGCGCGCGCCATGGTCCCGAAAGTGCTCAGCGAGCAGAGCCGGCGCACGCAACCCGGAACGAGCGCGCGCCTCGAGGCGATCATGGCCCGGCAAAGCCCGCAGACCATCGCGGCGGCATCGCGCGGCATGGCCCTTCGGCCCGACCGCCTGCACGTGCTCAGCGGCCTGGGCAAGCCGGCGCTCATCATCACCGGCAGCAACGACAGCTTGATGCCGCTGTGCACCAGCGAGGCCATGCATGCCGCCATGCCGGGCAGCCGAATGGTGATCCTCGACGGCGCCGCACACATCACCAACCTGGAAGCACCGGACGCATTCAACGCCGCGATCGAGCAGTTCCTCGATGAACTGGACCATTCATCATCCAGCCAATCCCGCTGATGGCCGGGCCGGAGCCACCGTTCATCGGATCCAGGCTCGTCGAAGCCCGGCGCGTTTAGCTTCACGCCTCCAAATCCCTTCCGCATGCGCGTTGCTGCTCGTTTGGCACTGGCAACTCTGGCCCTCGGTCCTTCCCTCTCGATCCAGGCCCAATGCCCGGCCGGCCAACTCCCCGTCACCCTCGTGCCCTATGGGAACACCTGCAACCAGGCGCCCATCTTCATCGGTGGCAATACCGGCGCGCTGGGCTGCGCCAGCGGAGGCACGCAGACCTCACCGCCGGGCGGTTATGCGAACAACGCCACCATCAACACGGGGCCTTGGTGCCTCAACCAGGGAGCGCAGTACAACATCATCAGCATCGATAGCTGGGGCGATGACCAGGCCACCTTCCGCGTGCGCGTCAACGGCGCGGTGATCGGCCAGTTCAGCCAGCCCGGAGGCTTCAACATCTTCACCTTCACCGTGGCCGAGCCCGCCGCCCTCGACATGGGCGTAACCGCGCTCACCACTCCGCTCTTCAACCGCGTGGGGCTGTCAACGCGCTTCAGCGGCCTGCTGCGCAACTTCGGGGGCACCACCATCACCTCCTTCACGCTGAACGCCGCGCTCGATGGCACGCCGGTCTTCGCTGAAGACTTCACCGGGGTGAGCATCCCTTCGGGGAACACCTACGAATTCAGCACATCAGGCGCGTGGACCCCGGCAACCAGCGGTTCGGCAACGCTCACGGTGTGGGCCAGCAACCTGAACGGGCAGGCCGATGACGATCCGAGCAACGATGTGGGCGCCGCGAGCCTGTGGGTGAATGCCGCCATCCCCGACCGTGTGCCCCAATACCTCCTTGCGCCTCCCACCGCGCTGGTGGTGGCCGATGACGACGAGGACCTGCTCACGCCGCGCGATCTGGCCTGGCATCCCGACCCCGCCCGCAACGAGATCTGGGTGATCAACAAGGATGTGTCGCAGACCGGTGGCAGCACCGTGCGCTTCTTCAACCCGGGAGAGCCCAACCAGACCCACTTGTGGCAGCGCGACCCGAACGCCTGGCACTTCATGAGCCTGCCCACCGCGATCGCCATGGGCGACAACGGCAATTTCGCCACCTGCCCCGGCATCTTCGATGCGAACCAGAACGGCGGCGACCCCTTCACCGGGCCCACGCTCTGGAGCGCTGACCCCAGCATCTATGCCTTCCCTGGTCAAGGCCCGCTCGGCAGCCACCTCGACATGCTCCATGTGAACCCGCAGAGCCAGGGAATCGCGCACGACCGCTGGAACCGCTACTGGGTGGTCGATGGCTACAACGGCGATGTGGTGATGAACGATTTCCGCGTGGATCATGGCCCCGGCAACACATGGCACGGCGATGCAGTGATCCGGCGCTACGGCGGCGTAACCATCGCGCGCGACCCCAACGACCATATCCCCAGCCATTGCGAGATGGATAAGCGCACCGGCTGGCTGTACGTGGTTGACCATGGCAACCAGCGCGTGCTCCGGCTCGACACGCGCAGCGGCAGCGTGAGCGGAACCGGCATCTTCGGGCCGTGGGAGAGCTATGTGGAATACAGCCAGATGAGCGGGCATACCTGGGAAACCGTGGCCAGCAGCGGGCTGCAGCAACCCGCCGGCATCGCCATCAGCGGCAACCACCTGCTGGTGAGCGACCACGCCAACGGGGACATCATCGTCTACGACATCGGCGAAGGCGGCGGATTCGCCGAGCTCGGTCGCATCCAAACGGGCTCCATCGGCATCATGGGGCTGGAGGTGGGCCCCGATGGGCGCATCTGGTTCGTGAATGCGAGCCTGCACCAGCTCGTGCGGCTCGATCCCGACCTGTCGGCGGGAATACCGCAAGCCGTACCATCCATCCTGAGCGTCCATCCGAACCCCGCACGGGAGCGCGTGCTGCTTTCGGGCATCGATGGATTCCATGCATCGGCGCGCTGGGCGCTGCGCGATGCGCTTGGCCGCGTGGCCCTCGCGGGGATGGCAGGCGCCGCGCGCTCCGGGATCGAAGTGAGCGGCCTGGCTCCCGGCAGCTACACCTTGAGCATGGGGGGCGCCACCGCGAAGCTGGTGATCGATTGATCTGCAGCACGATGCGCCCATGAGCAACGCAGGCGTGCTTCGCCGCGTCGTTAGTTTAGCCACATGAAAAAGCCATTCGCCCTCCTTGCCGCAGCCCTCATCGCGGGCACCGCGCTCGCGCAGCAGCAATCCTCAGCGCCCGCGCAAACGAATCGGACCGCCACCGGGAAAGGCATGGCGAGTTCGACCAAGCCCCAGCTGATGGCCGAAGAGCTTGGGCTCACGCAGGCCCAAGTGGCCGATCTGGATCGGGCGGATGAGGCCCATGCTGCCCGCATGCGGGAATTGCATCAAGGGGATTTATCGCCCGAAGCCAAGCGAGCCCGCGCGACTGAACTGCGCAAGGAGCACGATGCCGCCGTGAAGGCCCTGCTCAGCGAGCAGCAATGGTCGCAATGGCAGCAGGCCCGGCAGGCCGCTCGCGACAAGGCCTATGGGCGCATGCAGGAGCGCAGGGAGCAGAAGCCGCACCAGGAGTAAGCACTCCCTGGCGGGGCATGGCGACGAGTCAATCCTACTCGATCGCTATGCGCAGGGCAGTGGAGCATGTGCCCTGCCGCACCTGCAGGATGTAAAGGCCCGCGGGCAATCCGGATACATCCATCGTCGCGCTTCCGCCGGTGGCGGCAAGCGACCTCACGCTGCGGCCATCTGCCGAGCGCAAATCCAGCGAGGCACTCGCGGTGAGATCGGCGCATCGCACCATCAGGGAAGAAGTTGCCGGATTCGGCCACGCTTGGATCCCGGGGCGCGCGTCCGTTTCCCCACCTACTGAACTCGGCGCGGAGAAACCGGACACCCGATACACAGCCGGTGCGTTGGAGAAGGTGGAGAACAGGAAATCGCCCGTGAGCGGGTCGATCACCGCGCCCTCGGCCCCAGCGAGCCCGGTTATCATCAACTGCCCTGTGCCGGCGATGGGCATCCCGGAGGCATCGGCCTCGAACACGTACACGCGACCAGAACTGAAGGAGCACGCCAGGATGGAGGGCACCGCGAAGCCCGGCGAGCCCATGGGCACGGCCGCAAGGCCCTCCGGACCGTTGCATGGCCACAGGCTGGCCGTGGCCGTTTGCGGCTCGGGCACCAGGTAGCCTTGCGCATCGTAGCTATATGGCACCAGGTGGGCCAGGGTACCCACATAGCTGGCGAGCACCAGGTTCCCGGCTCCGGGGAAGCCCCAAGGCACCATCATCAGGCTGCCCACGTAGATATTGGAGCCAACCGGCGGCAGGTACACCGATGCGGAATCGCCGTTGGGCAGCACCTGCCCGATGCGGTTGCTCGGATAGCGCGTGTACAGCAGGGTGCCGTTCGGCGCGAAATGCAGGCCGCCATCGATGAACGGCGCTGGAGCGTGAAGCGCGGCCGGTCCCGCGAAGCCGGTGATCCGGCCAGTACCCGCATCGCGCGTGAGCGGCACCGAATGGATGGCGCCCAAGGCGGTGTTCGCACGGTCGCCGATCCAGAGGGTGTTGGGCTGATCGGGACGTATGGTAAGGCCGCCATAAGGCGCCACGAGGCCGGTGACCGAACCGAGGCTGAAGATGGAGTAGCCGGCATCGATGTATGCCTGGGTGAGCGTCTGGGCCTGCGTTGTGAGGCCGATAAGGCACGCAAGCAGCATGGCCGAAGCGGAAAGAGGCCTGGTGATGGACATGTGAATCCTATTACGGCTCTAAGCTGGGCACGCCCGAAGCCCGGTGCAATCCCGGATCCTCGTGATGCTCTCACTGCGGCAGGATGGGCGATCGGACCTGCATCCGCGTGCGCACCTTGTGATGGCCGATGCGGCCCGGCTCCCACGGCGGCGCCTCCGCCAACGCGCATTGGGCGCGCGCTTCCAGCGCCGGACAGCCACCCTTCACCACGATGAGGTCGGAGACCGTGCCGTCGCGCTCCACGGTGAAGCGCAAGGTGACCATCGCCCCCATGCGGCACGCCGGGCCCAAGGGGATGGAATCGCATGGGGCATTGCGCAACAGGCTCGCGAGCCATTCATCCTCATGCAGCAGGCAGCGCGGCCTGATGTCGAGCTCCTTGGGGGCGTGCACCGCGAGTGAATCGGGCACCGTGCCAAGCCGGTGGGTGCTCCGGCCCATGGGAATGGTGATGCCCACACCGAATTGCGCCTGCGCGTGCAGTGCGGCGCACCCTGCGAGCAGGAGCATCCAACGCATGACCAAAGTTAGCCCCGCCGGGAACGGCCCGGCTACATTCGCCGCGAACGCCCGCGGCCATGAGCAACGTGTACTACCCGGACTACCTGCAATTGGAGAAGATCCTCGGTGCCCAGCGGCCGGAAAGCGCCGCTGCGGGCGAGCCCGCCCACGATGAGATGCTCTTCATCATCATCCACCAGAGCTACGAACTGTGGTTCAAGCAGATCCTGCACGAGGTGGGCAGCGTCATGGAGCTCTTCGCCGATGGGCATGTGGATGACAACGGCGGCGAGCTGAGCATCGCGGTGCACCGGCTGGGGCGCGTGCACACCATCCTGCAGGTATTGGTGAAGC
>CAZJTB010000049.1:8818-10096 GCA_964548485.1 uncultured Chryseobacterium sp.
GGAGACCATGACGCCGCTGGACTTCCTCGACTTCCGCGACAGGCTGCGCCCGGCCAGCGGCTTCCAAAGCATGCAATTCAAGATCCTGGAGGCCAAGCTGGGCCTCCGCATGGAGCAGCGCTTCGGCAGGCAGTACTACACCAGCCAGCTGAAGCCCGAGCACAAGGCGGAGATCGAGGCCCTCGAAGGACAGCACACCTTCCTCGACCTGGTGAATGGCTGGCTGGAGCGCATGCCCTACCTCGACGGACGCTTCTGGCCGGCGGGCAGCGCGCCCTTCTTCACCCACCTGAAGGAACTCTATGCCGCCTCACTGGTGAAGGGCGAGGAAGGCAACCTCGCGCTCTGGGAGAAGCTCTTCGAGACCGGCGAGGGCAGGCGGCTCTCCCCCGCCGCGGCGCGCAGCGCAGTCTTCATCATGCTGTACCGCGACGAGCCCATCCTCCAGATGCCCTTCCGATTCCTGGAGCGCCTGCTCGACATCGATGAGGCGATGGCCACCTGGCGCTACCGCCATATGAGCATGGTGCACCGCACCATCGGCCTGCGCGTGGGCACCGGTGGCAGCACTGGCAAGCAATACCTCGCCGGGGCCCTCAGCAGCCACCACATCTTCCAGGAGATCGCCGACCTGAGCAGCTTCCTCTTCGAGCGCAAGCGGATTCCAGCGCTTCCAGAAGGGCTGCGCAAGGCCCTGCGATTCAGCGCCTGACGGAAAACCTTCGCCCGCGCGCGCCGTTGAAAGGCGCCATGCGCGCGCAACTTGCTCTCCTCTACCAAGGCTCCCGCATCGCCTTGCTCGTCATCTGGTTGGCGGCACACGCCGTCTCGCTGGCGCAAAGCGTAGGGCCGAACAGCCCAAGCTCAGGCACCAACAATACGGGGATCGGCGCCAACGCCTGGTCATCGCCGGGCAACATCACAAGCAGCGACGACAGCCGCGCGAGCACCGCGGCCAAGGGCATCACGAACTACCTCGTCGGCAGCAATTTCGGCTTCACCCTGCCGAGCCCATCGGGGATCAGCGGCATACAGCTCGACGTGGAGCGCAGCGTGAGCGGCGTGAATAACGTGGCCCTGCTGGATGGATGGACCACCGGCCTAACCAGGACCGTCTCCGCTGGAACGAACCGATGCCTGGTGGTGACCTACGCGCAGGAGAACGGCAATGGCAGCCGCGACATCACGGCCATGACCTACGGCGGTAGGGCCATGACGCAACTCGCCGAAGTAGCACCGGGCACATCCGGCGGATTCCATGCGCGCCTGGAGGTCTGG
>CAZJTB010000050.1:0-10093 GCA_964548485.1 uncultured Chryseobacterium sp.
CGCACCAGCCGCACCTATCCCATCACGGGCATGACCTGCGCCAGCTGCGTGCTCAGCGTGGAGCAGGCGCTGCGGGCGGTGCCCGGCGTGGAAGAGGTGGCGGTGAACCTGGCCACCAATACCGCGCAGGTCGGCTGGCCCGGTGATGCCGTGCACGATGCCCAGTTGAAGGCCGCTGTGCAGCGCGCTGGGTATGACCTGATCATCGCGGACGAGGCGCAGGCCCTGGCCGAGGCGGAGCGCAACCAGGTGGAGCACCTCGCCGAGCTGAAGCGCCGCCTCATCGCCGCGCTCGTCCTGAGCGTGACGCTGGCCATCGTGGGCATGGCCTTCATGCACGCCCGGTGGAGCCCCTGGGTGCAATGGGCGCTGGCCACGCCCGTGGTGCTCGTCTTCGGCCGTCAGTTCTTCATCAACGCTTGGAAGCAGGCGAGGCACGTCCGCGCCAACATGGACACCCTGGTGGCCCTGAGCACCGGCGTGGCCTACGGCTTCAGCGTCTTCAACACCGCATATCCGCAGTTCTGGACCAGCCGCGGGCTGATGCCGCATGTGTACTTCGAGGCCGCCGCTGTGGTCATCACCTTCATCCTGCTCGGCAAGTTCCTGGAGGAGCGCGCCAAGGCCGGCACCAGCAGTGCCATCAAGAAGCTGATGGGCCTGCGTCCGAACACGGTCCTGCGCGAAGCCACCGATGGCAGCACGAGCGAGGTGCCCATCGCCGACGTGAACGTGGACGACATCCTGGTGGTGCGTCCTGGGGAAAGCATCGCGGTGGACGGTGAAGTGGTAAGCGGGGACAGCTACGTGGACGAGAGCATGTTGAGCGGAGAGCCCATCCCCGTGGCCAAACAGGAAGGCGCCCTACTGCTCGCCGGCACGATCAATCAGAAGGGCAGTTTGCGCATGCGGGCCCAGAAGGTGGGCGCGGCCACGCTGCTCGCCCAGATCGTGCGCACCGTGCAGGAGGCCCAGGGCAGCAAGGCCCCGGTGCAGAAGCTGGTGGACAAGGTGGCCGCGGTCTTCGTGCCCATCGTCATCGGCATCGCCCTGTTGAGCGCGGTGGTGTGGTGGGTGTTCGGCGGTGAGCATGCCTTCACCCAGGGCCTGCTCGCGCTGGTCACCGTGCTGGTGATCGCCTGCCCCTGCGCGCTGGGACTGGCCACACCCACCGCGATAATGGCCGGCATGGGCAAGGGCGCCGAGAACGGCATCCTCATCAAGGACGCCGACAGCCTGGAGCGCGCGCGCAACATCACAGCGCTCGTGCTCGACAAGACCGGCACGATCACCGAGGGAAAGCCGGACGTGGTGGAAGCGATGGGACTGGATGATACGGAAGCGGCCACCGCGTTGTGGATGATCGAATCGCGGTCCAAGCACCCATTGGCCGAGGCTGTTGTTCGGCACCTCGCCGCCAACCTTCAACCCTCAACCACCCCCAACCTTCAACCCAGCATCTTCGAGGACCTTACCGGCAAAGGCGTGAAGGCCACCGTCGCTGGCACCACCTGGCTGGTGGGCAACCGCCGCTTGCTGGAGGAGCATGGCATCGCCATCACCGGTGCATGGCGCGAACACGAGAAACGCTGGCAAGGGACGGCTTACACGGTGGTGTGGCTGGCCAACGGTGTCCAGGTGCGGACTGCCATCGCCATTGCCGACCGCATCAAGCCATCGGCCGCCGAGGCCACCGCACGCCTGAAGCGTGCAGGCATCAAGGTGTACATGCAGACCGGCGATTCGCGGCGCACCGCGCAGGCCGTGGCGCAGGCCGTGGGCATCGACGACTTCCGCAGCGAGGTGCTCCCCAAGGACAAGGGCGCCTTCGTGGACGGGCTGCGGCAGCAGGGCCACGTGGTGGCCATGGTGGGCGACGGCATCAACGACAGCGAGGCCCTGGCCAAGGCCGATGTGGGCATCGCCATGGGCAAGGGCAGCGACATCGCCATGGACGTGGCGCGCATGACGCTCATCAGCACCGACCTGAACGCGATCCCACGCGCCATCGCTCTTTCCCGCCGCACCGTCCGGCTCATCCGCCAGAACCTCTTCTGGGCCTTCATCTACAACATCATCGGCATCCCCATCGCGGCAGGCGTGCTGTACCCCATCAACGGCTTCCTGCTGGACCCCATGATCGCCGGCGCGGCCATGGCGCTGAGCAGCGTGAGCGTGGTGAGCAACAGCCTGCGGCTGCGCTGGGCGCGGCTCGATGCATGACCGGGCGCAAGACCCCCGGCCCCGACGCGCCTTCATTCCCTCAGCGTTTCGGCGCGCTCCCCAGCAGCCGCACCAGCGCCGCCACATGCGCCCACAGCACCGCCGCCGTGGCCACCACAATGACCAGCAGCACCAGGCACATGATGTTCCACGCGATCAGCACCGCGCGGCTTGGCGGGCGCGGGCTCAGCAACCACACGACCATGAGCACCGCCGTGATGCCGCTCACGATGTCGAAGTTGTGGCCGCTGTAGGTCATGCCGCGCGGCACCAGGCCCGCTTCGTAGGCCCGGTGCAGCACCAGCTCTACCGGGATGCGCAAGGCATGCAGGGCCGTGAGCGCCACGAGCGGCATGCTCCCGAGCCAAGCCCTACCCCGAGGCAGCAGGAGCAACGCCAGCAGCGCGATCAGCACCGGGCCCAGCAGCAGGAATTGCGGCGGCGGGAAGGCCGTGGCATCGGCGTACGCACCGCTTTCCGCGAGCGCACCATGCAGCAGGCCCCAGGCCAGCATCACCACCAGCAGCGCGCGGCTGCCGCTGGCCGCATAGGCCCAGAAGAGGCACCAGGCCACCGCCAGGAGGAAGAGGAGCTCGGCGGCGAGGGGCATGGGCAGGTGAACATAGGGCATCCACCTTGCACCTGCAACGCGCTTCGTTCGCGCCGTTGGGGAGGTGGCGCACCATGCAGCAGCGATGGACACGTATGGCATGCGTGTGTGTGCATGGGCGCGGGAGCATCTCGACTGGGAAGAACTTGATGCGCACCAGGCCAACGCGCTGCTGTGGCATGCGCTGGGGGGCCAGGAGGTCAGCGTGCACGCGTGAACATGCGCTCAAGATGCACCGACGACGCAACCGGCATTCCGATGTCCAGCCCGCGGACCCGGTCAAGAATAGATCACCACCTCGAACTCGGGCTTGAGCTTACCGAAGCTTTTATCGGCCGTGATCAGCGGTACGCCTAGATGAATGGCTGTAGCTGCGATGATGGCATCGGGGAGCTTCAACTTGTACCGCAGTCGCAGGTCCACCGCGCGATCCTGCACGGCCCGGTGGATCTCTTCCACTTCGCAGCGGAGCAGGAAATCGTGCACGCGGTCCAGATGGTCCGGGTCCCTGCCGTGGTACACCATGGCCTCCATGCGCACCATGGCACTAGCCACCACATCCTTGCCGGCTAGCAGCGACGCCAGCGACTTGTCGCCGCCCAGGATGTACAACAGGATGTTGGTATCGATGGAGTTGCGCTCATTCCTCATCGCGGAAGGCGCGTTGGAACTTCACCGGGTCCTTGTGCAAGGGCGCCGTGCCCACCAGATCGCTGAAGTCCGCGCCGGGTTTGCGCGCGCGCTTGGCCGCGCGTTTCAGCACCGCGCCTGCCCGCCGTTTCGGGGTCCGCTTGGTTACCGTGTGCACCATGGCCTCCGTGTTGCCGCTCAAAGATAGGTGGAGGCTGCGCGGCAAGGGAGCCTCTGAATCGGAGTTCTGTTAAGAAGACATCCTGGAGCGCGCGGGGATACGAGCGCACTGCTCCCCGTGCAGCCGAGCGTCGACGTCTTCCTCACATCACACCCAAGCTACCACGCGCTCCAACACGCCGAGCACCTTCACCATTGCCAGCGTGTCCATTCCGCAATAGGCCAGCAGGTCAGTGCGTAGCTGCGCGGGGTCACCTGCATAGCGACCGTTGAGCTGTTGCAGGAAGAGGCGGCTGGCGGTGTCGCCCTCCTGCACGGCGAGGTCCTGGTAGCTCAAGTCCGGCACCAGCGCGGGCAGCACCACCTTGATGCTCGTGCGGCCATTCATATCCGGCGCCACGTACCAGCCCGCCTTGAAGGGCGTGTGCAAGTCTCTTACGCGCGGAAGCAATGCAAGCAAGGAGTCAGCATGCTGCGGAAGATCGCGCGCCAATTCCTTGATGCGCGAGACCTCGAAATGCGCATTGTACGCGAGGATGTCGCCCTCCGGACCGATGTCCTGCAGCAGGCGCTGCGCGAAGGCTGCGCGCGGATCGCCCGTGCCGTCGGCGAGGAAGGCGCAGTGCAGCGGTTCCGCACCTGGTGCGTGCTGCATGTGCAGGCTGTACTGGAAGGGCAGTTGCTGGAAGGGCCGCGTGCCGTCGAAGAGCGGCACGGCCGGCATGATCGTCTCGAAGTCCAGATGGTGCAGCGGGTAGCGCAGCTCACCGAGCCAGCGGCGCAAGGCGGGCCGGTCGATCGTGGTGGTGCCGTGCTTCGCGCCTTCCACCTGGCGGCGCTGCGCAGGAGAGAGCGGCTCACCATCGGGGATGTCCTTCAGCAACCGGATACCGCGCTGGTACAGGTCCCAATCCCTGCCCATGGCGCGCTTGAGCTCGAACACGCTCCCCGCCTGCGGCACGTGCGCCCAACAATGGTGCTTGAAGTCGCAATCGAACGGTGAAGCGCAGTGCGGGCCGATGTCCACCGACGGAGCTTCGTGCTGTTGCAGCGCGGCCTTGAGCGCGGCGATGCGCGCGGGGACGTCCTTTCGCTCCGCATCCACGAGGTGCTTCACGGAGGTGATGCCGAAGAGCTGCCGCACGTCGATGGCGCCCTGCCGCACGTACTGGTTATTGAGGTGCACGATGCTCACGTCCGCCAGTGCGATCCCGCAGCCCTCGATCACATGCGTCTGCAGCGCCGCATCGTGCCACTGATACTCCTTGGCGCTGGTGCTGCTCTTCACCTCGTAGGCCTTCCAGCCATCGGCGTCCTTCACCAGAATGTCCAGCGCGGCCAGCACGCCGGCGTGCAGGAAGGCGGCCTCGTAGATCACCGGCGCTCCGTCCGCGATGGCGCGCTGCGTGGCGGCAATGGCCGGCGCGAAGTCGGTGGGCGACTCCGGCGTGCAGTCCACCCCGCCGGGGAAGAGCTGCTGGGCCAGCAGTCCCACCTCCGTGCCCGTATCGTAGATGGCCTGGCGTGCGGCATTCACCGGCGGTAGCAGCTCGTGGCGGTGCTTGTACAGCCACAGCGCCTTCGGGCATTGGCGGCCCCGCATATAGGTGGATTTGGAGAGGAGGTGCATGAGGAACCAAGATCCGCGATCTTGCACGAACCATGAGCGGCCACCCTTACCTCCTCGGCCATCGCTGGCTGGACCTCACGCGCGACGAGCGCTTCTTCTGCGCGGAGCTCTATTTCGCGCTCAAGCGACCAGCGACCCTGCGCGGGTTCGTGCATCGCTTGAACAAGGCCATTGCCGCTGGCAACGAAGCCGGACCACTGAGACCCGAAGCGGCCTGGGAGGTCGGTCTGGAGGTCGCGTTCTACCGGGACCATATCCATGCCATTGGCCATCAAGGTGAGCATCATATCAAGCGGCTCAAGAACTTCTCGCAGAAGCGCACCTTCGACCTCTGCTTGTTCAGCGGGAACCACATCGTCATCATTGAAGCGAAGTCCTTCATGGGGCTCGAGAGCGAACAGGTCAACGAATTCCGCGACGACCGGAAGAAGATCCAGAAACTCCTAGGCATTGCGCCCGAAGCGATCCTGCTGATCGGCCTGTGGTCCAGCGGCTATACGCCCCGCACCGCCCTCCCGGAGGCATCGGTGGAAGAGGCAGAGCGCGTGTTCGATGGGGTCCTCCATTGGAACGACCTCATCGCCCTGCCGGCGCTCACCGACGAGGCCCGGCGGCTCTTCGCCCTAGCCGATGCCACCAGGACCCGCGCGCATGGGCAGGTGCCCGGCTGGTCCGTGGATGGGACTGCCGTGTCCTGGCGGCCGGTTGCTGAAACCCGCGCGTGACCATGGGCGCACGACTGCCCGAAGCGCTGCGCACCACCGGCACCCTGTCTCTGGGCACCCATCGCGTGCCGCGCGCCTTCCATTTCTTCACGCCCTACCCCGCTGACGTTAGCGTCCACACCTTCGGCGGCAAGGACCTCCTGCTCGTGGACGACCGCCCGCAATTCGCGGAGGTGGCCATCCTGCGGCTGTTCTTGGGGGGCCTTACAGGACGTTGGGTGGAGACCTACGGCAAGCCGGCCATGGCTCCTGCGCTGTGGCGCGCATGGCACCCCGGCGGCGTGAGGTCGCAAACGCATGTGCCCATCGAACAGGCTTGGGTGAACGAGCGCTTGCGGGCCATCGCGCGCGCGAACGGCAACAGCTTCAGCGGCTGCTGGGACGTGGTGGCGTGGAAGAATGATCGGCTCGTGTTCGCCGAGAGCAAGCGGGCCAAGCGCGACCGCCTGCGCAACACGCAAGTGCGGTGGCTGGAGGCGGCGATGGGATGCGGGTGCGGGGTGGAGGACTTCGTGGTGGTGGAGTGGGCGCTCACACCCCCGTGAAGAACCGCTTGGCCAGCTGCCCGAACTCCACGATCAGCTTCCGGTCCAGGTCCAGGTCCTTGCGCACGATGAGCAGGTTGTTGCACGTTGGGCTGATGGCCTTGCCCGCCGCGAGCTGCTTGTAGGTGAGGCACTTGATGTGCTCCCTGCTCACCACGATGAAGTAGGCGTGCGGCCAGGGGTAATCCGGACCGACATCGTCGATGCTGAAGGCGCCGCTCGACCGATACTTCACCTCCACGAAATGCAGGCGGTTGTTGCGCGGGTCCTGCACCACGAAGTCGGGCATGGTGCGGATGCGCTGGTTCACCGGCCCGTTGGTCTTGCGCGTGAGCTGCGCGATGCCGGGGATGCTGCGCTCCATGCCGTAATGGAACACATTGAAGCCGTGCGCCAGGAAGAGCTCCTGGATGATGGTCTCGGCCACGCGGCCTTTAATGGTGTTGAAGGAGAAGGGGGTGGGCATGGTCACGCAACGATCGGATCCCCTGCAAGGATCGCCTCCACCATCTCCCCCACATACCCGCCCTCAGGCAATTCCTGCATCAGGAACACGTGGTTCTCCTTCATCACATCCTTGCTCCAGCCCCAACCACGCAGTTCGGCGAAAAGCGTCCATGACAAAATGAAGCTGTTCAGCACGATGCTCGGATCCTGCTGCTGACAGCGGTCCTCGATCTCCTTGATGCGCTTGTGGAATTGGACCTTGGGGTCTTCCGGACCGCTGCCATGGAGCAAACCGTGCGGTTCGATGAAGGTGACGTACTGCTTGCCGGCGTAGAGGATCCAAAGGATGAAGTCTGGGTAGAAGTTACCGGCCTCGAAAAAGCCGATGCCCTTGCCGCGGCTTTGGTTGCGGAGCAGGAAGAGCTCTATGCCCTTCTCAGCGAACGTGGCGGCTTGCGCGGTGCAATAGGTGCTTAAGTGGTCCACGAAGGTGTACTCGCTCTCGTTGAGCGCAACGGGCATGATCTTGATCTTGCCCCCCTTCTTGGCGTGGAAGAGCGGCTGGTACAGATGGTGCGGGAAACGGACGGTCTTGAGCTGGTCAGGCTTTACAAGCTCCTCCTTGTTCGCCTCGATCGCATCGCGCAATTGCTCGATCTGCTGCACCAGAATGTCCTCGTTGGAATCCACCACGAGCATGTACTCACTGCCTGGTGCCGGAAGATCTTCGTCATCCTTGCCCAGCTCGCGGTACTCCAGGCGCGGCAGGTAGTAGGCGTCCTGCGCAAAAGCGTAGATGCGCTCCAGATTGCGCTTCAGGAGTTCCAAGGCCACCTGCTGCCACAGGCGAACGCTGCTCATGTCCTCCGCGAGCAGGCGTCTTTCGGGAATGAGCAGTTGGTACCACGAATGGTCGGTGAGCACCCTGAGGATGCCTTCGCGGGTGATGTTCACGTTGTACCAGCGCTTGTCGCGTTTGTAGCGCTCCAGTTCGCGGTACAGATGGTCAAGGTCCAGCCAGGCCAAGTGCTGAGGGCCGAAACGGCCTTCGTGCTTTGTGACTTCGCCAGTGCCGCGCTGACTGCTCATGGAGTCGATGCGCGGGTACCAATCACTGACCACGCGGTTCATGCGCAGCTTGTCGGGGATCTCGCCTACGGAGACGACAGGCCCATCCTTGGAGAACACCACGTCGCGGTCCTCCCCGGCCTTGCGCTTGGGGCGCAGCACCTTCAGGCGCTTGCCCACATCGTAGGTCACGTTCATGGGGATGCGCACCGTGGTGACGCGCTCATTGCCGGGCAGGCCTTCCTGCGCCAGCCATTCGCGGAAGCGGGCCATGAACTCGGCATCGATGCCGAACACGTTGAGCGTTTCCAACTCCTGGATGTGCTCGGGACGCGCCACATCGGGCAGGCGGTTGCTGCGCTTCAGGCTCCAGTTGTGCCCCTTCAAGCGCACACCTCGACCAAAGAGCTGGATCACCTGCGAACCTTCCTTCTTGGCGATGTGCATCAGCCCCAGTGAGCTCACACGCCAGCAGTCCCAGCCTTCAATGAACTTCTTGCTGCCGATGAGCACGTTCACCGGACTGCTGCTCTCCTTGACCAGCTCGAAGAGCCCATCGGCGAAATCCGAGGCATGTACTTCGATGGGCTCGTTGTTCGCCTCCACGAGCTGCTGCACGTGGTCGCAAAGCTCCTTGGCGCTGCCCACGTAGATGAGGCCGAAGGGCTCTTCGCTGGTGCCGCAGTATAAGGCCACCTCGCCTTTGTCACCCTTCAGGCGTTCCAAGCGCAAGGTGCCGCCCGCAGCTTGGTTGAAAAGCAAGCGAAGTACGTCCGCGTATAGCGCAGCGGCATCGGTACCGCCGGCCATCTTGCGCTCCAGGTAAGCAAAGCTGCCTTTGAAGATGTCCTCGTTGTTGCCCCCGATGATGCCGGTCTCTTCCCCGCTTTCCTGCACCAATTGCCGCATGCGGCGCTGGGCTTCGCTGGCATGATGCAGGAAATCGGCCAGGAAGAGCAGGATCTTGGCCACATCGGTGGCCATCACCTCATCATCCTTGCTCCACTTGCCACCGCTGACGCTATTCCCTACAAAAACCCACAACGGCTTCTCGATGTTGAAGTCGCGCAGGCTGTGCTTGTGTTCCTCGTAGATCAGGTGCTGCTGGTAGGCACGAAGCAATGCCCCGGTCATATAGACCTTCTTCAGCTCCTCATCCTGCGCACCGCTGATGTTGGCGATGCGGAAGTCCTTGCCGAAGCCGTCCTCATAGAACCAGCGGTAGCTGTAATCGAAGAGCACGCACTTGGCGTAGTCGTCCTCTACGGGCGTGCCGTTCACGGCCTGCTCGAAGGTGGCGCTATACTCCAGCGTGAAGCCCTTCGCGCAAAGCATGTTGCGATTCTTCACCCAGGTGCCCTCGTCGGTCTTCAGACCGCGGTGGCCTTCGTCCACCAGCAGCAGGTTCTGGTCGCCCAGGCTACGCGTGGCGATCTGCGTGGGACCGTCCTTCTCGGCCAGTTTGGTGATCTCCATCACGTCCACCCGGCGCAGACCATCGGTGCGGCTGGTGAAGAGGTTGTTGCGGCCCTCGGCGAACCACGCGGCATCCAAACCGCTGTCCTCGAACTCGTCGATGTGCTGCTTGCTCAGCGCCTCGTTGGGGGTGAGCAGGATCACCCGGCTCAACTCGTCGGCGCGGCCGCTCTCCTGTGCGTAGTGGCGGAACTGCAGCAGGTTCACGTGCATCACCAGCGTCTTGCCGCTGCCGGTGGCGTTCTGGTAGCACACCTTGTTCAGGTCGTCCAGCGCGTAAGGCGCCATCTGCTGATGGTCCGGATACTTCTGGTTGAACTTCCGCACATGGTCGTTCAGGTCGGCCAGCAGCTGTTCGCGCTGGTGGAAGTAGCGGTCCAAGTAGATCTCCGTGAACAGCAGGCTCAGCCACTGGTAATACTTCCATGTGATGGGCCGGGTGCGCTGGGCGTTGATGGCCCCGGTATGCCGCACGATGTTCTCTTCATAGCGCAGCAGGACTTCCTGGGTGAGCGCCGCCGTGGGGAAGAGCGCCAGTACCTGCGTCACCAGGTTATGG
>CAZJTB010000051.1:0-8939 GCA_964548485.1 uncultured Chryseobacterium sp.
GCCTGCCCGCACCTGCACCGCAGCGTGCAAGCCATCAAGGCCGCGGGCATGAAGGCCGGGGTGGCCATCAACCCGCACACACAAGCCGACCTGCTCGAAGACGTGCTGGCCGATATCGACATCGTGTGCGTGATGAGCGTGAACCCCGGATTCGGCGGCCAGAAGTTCATTGAGCGCACGTACGCCAAGATCGAGCAGCTGAAAGCGCTTCGCGCCAGGACCGGCTCCAAGGCGCTGATTGAGATCGATGGCGGCGTGGATTCAGGAAACGCCCAACGGCTCGCCCAAGCGGGCGCCGATGTGCTGGTGGCGGGCAATAGCGTGTTCGGCGCAGCTGACCCCAGGGCTGCCATCCAGGCGTTGGCTTGATCGTGATTCGTCGAAGCCCAGTCGGCATCCGTGCAGCATGCTCGGACATCGGGCTAATAGGCGCTGCCATGCTCCAACCAGGCCATGGCACCCGCGTAAACGTGCGCAAATACCCGAGTTATGTTCCCGTGCTTCCGTCCATCCGCCCTGCTGGCAATGGGCCTGCTGTTGCACATTCCGCTTGTGGCGCAGCATTCCGGCTTCGGCCTCAAGGCAGGCCCGCTGCTCAGCAACCAGCGCTCCGGAGCCATGAGCAGCCGCCTCATTCCCAATGGCAGCATTGGCGGCTACTTCGCGCTGCGCGCCGGCACGCGCTTCGAGTTGCAGCCTGAAGTGCTCATCACCTCCCTGGGCGCCGGCTTCACCCTGCCGGATGGCGGACGGGCCAGCGTGCGCACGGTTTACGCGCAAGTGCCGCTATCAGCAAAGCTCTATTTGGGCAACGTGTTCAATCTCCAGGCCGGCCTGCAGATGGGCCGCCTCCTCATGGCGCAACAGAGCGGGCCTGAAGGAACCGCGAACGTGACTGACAGCTACGTGCGCTGGGACTATGGCATCACGCTCGGATTGGGCGCGGATCTGGTCACCGGAACGGATATCGGCTTCCGCTATTACAACGGCCTCTCGCCCGTGCTGGCAGAAGACGAGACCTACTTCCCGCGCAACCAGGCGTACATGATCAGCATGGGCAGGCGCCTATCGCGCTTGAAGTCGCCTAAATTCACCAGGCGCCGCGGCTGAGGACCTCCCGGTATCTTCGCCGCGCATGGCGAAGGACCCCGTGATCGCGCTGCTCGGCGGTGGCCAGCTCGGGCGCATGCACATCGAGAATGCGCTGCGCTACGGCACGCGCATCCATGTGCTCGACCCCGACCCGGAAGCCCCCTGCGCGCGCATCGCCACGCGATTCCACGTGGGGGATTTCCGCGATCACGATACGGTGATGCGCTTCGCGGCCGATGCTGATGTGGTGGGCATCGAGATCGAGCAGGTGTCGGTGACCGCCCTGGAGGAACTGAAGCGATTGGGCAAACGCGTGGTCCCCGACCCTTCGGTGCTGCGCATCATCCAGGACAAGGGCCTGCAGAAGCAGTTCTATCACAACCACGGCATCCCCACCGCTCCTTTCGCGCTCATCGCCTCGCGAGCGGAGATCGGCACGCATGCCCATCTGCTGCCTGCATTCCTGAAGACGCGCACCGGCGGCTATGATGGCCGCGGCGTGATGGCCATCAGCTCCATAATGGATGCCGACCAGGCCTTCGACGGTCCGTGCGTGCTGGAGGAAGAGGCTGACATCACGCTGGAACTGGCCGTGCTGGTGGCGCGGGCGGCCAACGGCACCGAAGTGGCCTACGACCCGGTGGAGATGGTCTTCGACCCCAAGCTGAATCTGGTCGATCACCTACGGGCGCCGGCGCGCATACCGCAGCACATGGCCGAGGCCGCGATGCGGCTGGCCAAGCGCGTGTCCTCGGCCTTCGGTGAACCGGGCCTTTACGCGGTGGAGCTATTCCTCACCAAGGACGATGAGCTGCTCGTGAACGAGACGGCGCCACGCGCCCACAACAGCGGCCACCACACCATTGAAGCCTGCGCCAGCTCGCAGTTCGATCAGCTGCTGCGCATCCATTGCGGCTGGCCGCTCGGCGATGCCAGGCTGCGCGCGAAAGCCGCCATGATCAACCTCGTGGGCACGGGCGGCACCGGTGCGCCCCGCCTTTCCGGCACCGATGACGTGCTGCACCTGCCCGAGACCTTCATCCATCTTTACGGCAAGAAGGAAACGCGCGACGGGCGGAAGATGGGGCATGTGACCGCGCTGGCCGCAACGGACGAGGCCCTGGAGCAGGCCATCGCCGTGACCAAGGTGCACTGCCGCGTGGAGCCCGCGCGAACCGCTGAATGAACCGGCTGACGCAGCCCGAAGAACCACGCCAGCGCGCAAGACCAAGCAGCCACATCACCCGCGAACGAACAACTCAGCAACACATGGTCGGCATCATCATGGGCAGCCGCAGCGACCTCGACGCCATGCGCGAGGCCGTTGACACGATGAAGGAATTCGGCGTGGAGTACGAGCTCACGGTGGTGAGCGCGCACCGCACGCCGGAGCGGATGTTCGCCTATGCCAAGGGAGCGGCATCGCGCGGGGTGAAGGTGATCATCGCCGGAGCCGGTGGCGCGGCGCACCTGCCCGGCATGGTGGCCTCGCTCACCACGCTGCCCGTGATCGGCGTGCCCATCAAGAGCCGCAACAGCATCGATGGATGGGATTCGCTGCTGAGCATCGTGCAGATGCCGGCCGGCGTGCCGGTGGCCACCGTCGCGGTGAATGGCGCCCGCAATGCCGGCCTGCTCGCCGTGCAGATCCTCGCGTTGCACGACGAACGGCTGGCAGCGCGGCTCGAATCATTCAAGGGCGAGCAGGAGGACAAGGTGCGCGATGGCATCAGCGCGCTGCAGCAGCAGTTCCCGAATCGCTTCGACCAGTGATCCAAGCGAGCGGCCGCCCCTATCTGGTGCATGCGTTGCGCCTGCTCCCCGGCGACGATGTGCGCGCCACCCTCCGCGGATGGGCCGATGACAAGGGCATTGAGGCGGCTGCAATCGTGAGCGCCGTGGGCAGCGTGCGAAGAGCAATGCTCCGTTTCGGAGGCCAGGAGAAGGGCACCTTGATCGAGGGTGACCTGGAGGTGTGCGCGCTCAGCGGCACGCTCTCGCGCCATGGCCTGCACGTGCATCTCGCGGTGGCGCATGCCGATGGGCGCATGGAAGGCGGGCACCTGCTGGATGGGACCCTGGTGCGCACCACGCTGGAGATCATCATCCAGGAGATCGGCGGCGTGCGCTTCGAGCGCCGACACGACGAGCGCACGGGATACGACGAGCTCTTCCCTGAGGCGATCAGGCCCTGATCAGGGCTGGATGGTGATCGTGGTGCTGCCGATGCGGATGTACGGGTAGATCTCGTCCACATCGGCGTTCTTCAGCGCTACGCAGCCCCAGGTCCAATCGGCCCCCGCATCGA
Organism: uncultured Chryseobacterium sp.; assembly: GCA_964548485.1. Classification (GTDB taxonomy): domain Bacteria; phylum Bacteroidota; class Bacteroidia; order Flavobacteriales_F; family PHOS-HE28; genus PHOS-HE28. The sequence continues at coordinate 3,401 of CAZJTB010000051.1, forward strand.
TCCAGTGGTCCTTGCCATCGGGCACGCCGTGGATGCCGATTTCCCCGCCGATGTCCTTGCCGCGCGGGATCAGGCCATCGGCCTTCCGCCGGTTGAAACGCTTCCAGCTCTCGGCATTCGGGTAGTCCACCCAGATGAATTTGTGCCATTCGGGATGCACGCGCTTGCCGCGGAAGCCGAACTTCCCCTCGGGCGTCTTGCGGTCGCCTTGGTAGAACTTGTCGCCCTCGGGCCTCTCACCGAGCACGCAGGGGTATGTCTTCAGAAGCCGGTCCTGCACGTACACACTGAACCGCCGCTCACTCTTGTCCACATGGAAGCGCAAGGCGCGCGCATCAAGGCGCAGTGAATCAATGAGCACCGCGAGCGGCCGGTCTGGTGGCGGATTATCGGCCGGCCGAATGGCTTCCACCGGTTCAGGCGGCGCGTTCCCGGGCAGCTGACAGGCCAGCGAGAAAGGGATGAGCAGCAGAAGAAGGGCGCAATGCATCGTTCGGTTCATGAACAACGCAATGCGCCCGCGATCCGCGCGTAACGCCTACTGCACCCAGTACGGCATTGCCACGTCGATATCGGTGGAGCCGCCGGCGTTGGTGATGTCGCCGCCGCTCACGCCCGCCGCTGCCTTGTTGAGTTCGTGGCGCAGGATGATGCGCAGCTGGCCGCTGCCCGCGCCCGTGGTGGCCCAGGTGCTCAGCAGGCCGATCGGCCGCCCATTGGGGTCGCTGTCGCCATAGGCGCTCCACGCGAGCGAGCCGCCCGTGGTGCTGAAGAAGAACTGATGCGCGGCGGCTTCGGCGGCCACCTCGTTGCTCACCGTGTCCACCGGTGATACCGATTCGTTGAGGAGCAGCAGCATGGCATTGTAGGTCGTTCCTGGAAGCAGCGTATCGCCGGTGATCACCGGTGCATTGCCCCCATCGCCATCGGCATCGACCCAGCTGAAGACCGCGGGAGCGCCACCGCCTACCGGGGTGAATGCGGCGCGCACGGTGGTGATGAGCTCCTCCTCGCCATGGTTGTGGTCATCGTGATGGTCATCGTCCTCATCCTTCCGGCAGGACGAAGCCAGCAGCGAGGCGGCTATGACCAGCATCGCTGCGGTCCACTTGCGGTTCGAGCTGCTCAACTTACTGTTCATGGTACTCATGTTCTTGTTGTTTGGGTGTTTGTTGTTCTGCTGCCTGCTTGGCTCTGCCCATTCAGGCAAAGCGGGTCCTATGTTCCTCCGAAGGTGAATGCCAGCCAGAGCTGGATGTCCATGCCACGCGCGTCGGCGTAGTAGCGGAAGCGGTCCAGGTAGTCGCGGTAGGCGGTGTTGAGCAGATTGGAGCCGCGCACGCCAAGGCGCAGCTGATGCCTGCCGATGGCCCTTGCAGCGTTCAAGGATGCGCTCACGAGCTGGTAGGAGTCGGGCGCGCCGGTGAAGTCGATGCCTTCCTCCACGCGTTGCTGCCGCAGCACCACCATGGTGCCGACCTCGACCTCGATGCCCGACCAGGCACCGGCCTTCGCCACTTGCTTGCGCAGGGCCAGGCCGATGCGGTCGCTGGGCATGAGGAAGAGCCAGCCGCCCGCTGCCAGGTCGCGGCCCTGCACGGTGCTGGCCTGGGCCACTGCTGACAGCCCGCCGCCCAGCCCGATGCGCAACGCCAGATCGGCGCCGGCGATGAAGGCATCGGTGGCCACATAGCGGAACACCGGGAAGGCCCCGCGGATGGTGAGCCGGGTGCCATCGGGGCGCTGGTAGATGAATCCGTTGATACGCGCCGCATGCAGCGTGGCATCGAGCCGGATGCGCTTTTTCCGCGAGGCGAAACGGCCATCGAACACGGCCTTCAGGGCCCGTTCGCTGCCAAGCAGCGGATCGCCCTCCTCGATGGAGGCCGCGCCATGATGCAGCCCCTGCGCATGAAGCTCGCTCACATGGGGCGGGCGGAAAGCGGAGCTGAGGTTGAACCGGAGCTGCACGCTGTCGCGCGGTTGCCAGTTGGCCCCTGCACTGAAGGCGTAGTTCAGGAAATCATGGCGGTCGGCCGTCCCGTCGCGCAACCCGGCACCCACCTCGATGCGTGTGGCCTCCAAGCGCGCACCAGCCTCCAACTCGAGCGCTTCGCCCAAGGGGAGATGCTCGACCACGAATGCACCGCCGCTGCTACGCTCATAATCCGGCAGGAATGGCGTCACCCCTGTGCCCGGGATGTTGCTGTTCTGCTGAAGCATGCCCGTGAGGCCTGCCTTCCCGTGCAACTTCGGGCCCAGCCAGTGTTTCAGCGCCAGCTCCGCGCTGTGCGTAGCGAGGAATAGATCGAGCGAAGGGCGCGCGCTGCGGCCACCGCGCCGCCGATCGTACTCCTGCCGGTCGTTGCCCTGGTAGGCGTAGGTGGCCTCCAGCCGGTCGCGATCGGTGAGGGCCATGCCGGCCTGCGCTTTCAGGAGATGGTGCGTCACGGTCTGGCGCGGCGCGTCGATGGCGTAGGTGAAACCGGCCACATACCAAGGCTCGCCGCTATCGATGGCGCGCTGCAGATCGGTAGTGCTGCCGATGTGGGCTGCGCGCAGGATGCCCAATTCGCGCTGGAAGCGGCTGTAATAGACCGATGCGCTGCGCCGGTGGTCGCGGAATCCGATGGAAGCGGAACCCGCCCATTCGCGGAGGCCGGTGTTGCTGAGCACGTAGCGCGGCGCCTCGGCATCGCCGAGCCAGCGGCCGCTGCCCTGCACCCGCCAGCCCAGCCCGCGCAGCCCCTTCACACCGCCCTGCAACATGCCGCTGCCACCGCCGCCGCGTCCGTTGAGCGCGCCCAGCATACGCAAATCGCCGCTGATGCCGGCGGCTCGCGGCTATTCCAAAGGCTCGGCGATCACCACGCCTCCGATGGCATCGCTGCCGTACTGCACCGTTGCCGCGCCCTTCACCACCGTGAGGCGGTCACTGCTCAACGGATCGATGCTGGGGGCATGCTCCGAGCCCCACTGCTGATCCTCCTGGCGCACGCCCTGGTTGAGCAGGAGCACGCGGTTGCCACTGAGGCCGTGGATCACAGGCTTGGCGATGGAGGGGCCCGTGCTCAGCAGCGCGACGCCCGGCAGGACGGCGAGCATCTGTCCGATGTCCTGGCTGCCCGCGCGGAGCATGGCATCGCGCCCAACCTCGTCACTGGCCTGGCCCACGTGCTCATCGGGTCGCGCCTGGATCACCTCCAATTCTTTCAGCTCATTCACATGGTGCTCCAGCTTGAAATCAACGCTTATCGACCGTTGGAGGACGACCTGGCGGTCAATGGGCTCGCATCCCAGATGCGCCACGCGCACCTGATAGGTGCCCGGACAAAGGCCCTCGATGCGGAAATGCCCTTGTTCATCAGCCACAGCGCCCCTGCCGACCGCCGGCAAGAAGACCTCGGCATAGACCAGGGGCAGGCCGTCATGCTCATCGATGACCCGGCCCGCGAGGCGCAGATCGCACGGCTGCCCTGCAACGGAGACGGAGAGCAGGAAGAGGAGCAGTGATGCGGGTAAGGCGTACGACAAGGCTTGACGGATGAAATGCTGGAAAACGGGGGCACGGCGCTCAAGGCCGTGCGATCGCGGCGCATGTGGTGGCGCCGCATGTGTAACGCTTCGCTAGGCGAGCGACGGAGGCCCTCGAGCCGGTGGCAGAGGCACAGTCAGCGCAAGCGGCTCCGGCACCAGGTCGTGCCAGGCGATCGCGATGGCGGCGGGGCGCCATTCCGGCGCATGCAGGCTGCCGGCTATGAACGGCAGCGCTTGGAAGTGACAGATGGCGCAATCCTCGACCCAGCGTTCCGTTGCCGATGAACCGGCCGCCAGCTGGTGATCCCCGCAATGGTGCAGCCAGCCGCCCCAGGCCAGGGAAAAGGCGAAGCCAATGGCCAGCAAAGCCGACCACCGAATCGCTTTCGCCCCTTTCAGCATGCGGCGAAGATAGCCCCGCCCGGAAGACCGCCGGAAGGCTATTTTCGCCGCCCCATCCGTTGCACATGAACCGAACACTACGCCTCTTCCCCGCCCTGCTCCTGCTCACCGTGGCAACCGCGCATGGCCAATGGAGCCCATTCGATCACCCGGGCTACGCTTCGATCTACAGCATCACCACAGGGCCCGGTGCCATCTACATGGTGGCGTATCCGAGCGGAGTGATCAAGAGCACCGATGGCGGCGGCAACTGGGCGCCGGCGAACAACGGCCTCCCGGCCGGCACTCAGGTGGAATCGGTGTACTACAATGGCAGCGTGCTGCTTGCCGGCACCCACAGCGGCGTTTACCGATCCACTGATGCCGGCGCATCCTGGACCCTCTCGAACACAGGCCTGCCCACCACGAGCGCTTCCAACTTCGTGAAGAAGTTCTTCCACTACGGTACCACCACCTTCGCGGTGTACTCCACCGCGGTGGGAGGCAACACCGGTGGCGTTTGGCGATCAACCGACAACGGTCAGAACTGGTTCAGCGGCAACGGCGGCCTTGGCTCCAACATGACCGTGTATCAGTTGGCGGACATCAACGGGAGGATCTGGGCGGCCACCAATGCCGGCCTCACCTCCACGGCGAACCTGGGCATCAACTGGACCAGCGATGCCGCATCGAACTTCGCCTGCTACGCCGTGCAGGGCAATGGCTCGCGCATGGTGGTGATCTCCTCATTCGGCTACCGCTGGCGCGCCTACAACATGGGCAATGGCAGCTATGGCGCGTGGACCAACGGTACGGGCGCGCCCGCCAACCCGACGAGCGGGAAGATGATCCTGTACGATGGCAAGTACTGGGCGATTACCGAGCAATCGCCAAGCAACGTGCTGCGCTCCACGGATAACGGCTCCACCTGGAGCGCCTACTCCACCGGCATCACCGGCTTCGATGCCATCACGCAGTACGACTTCCACGCGAGTGGCACGGCGCTCTACCTGGGCACGCTCACTCGCCTATACAGCCACCCTGGCACCACCACCTCCCTGTCTGACACGGAGCAATCCAAGCCACCGGTGCCCTATCCCACGGTCTTCACCGAGCGCTTCCTGCTCGATCTGAGCCATGTCGCGGCGGGCGCCCAGGTGGTGCTGCTCGATGCTGCTGGCCGCGAGGTGCTGCGGAAGGCGAACCTGCCGAGCGGCATCGTGGAGATCGGCCGCAGCGGCCTCCCGAGCGGCAGCTACCGCGTGATGCTGGTAACGGGTGATGGCCGCCGCATGCTGGCGGGCACCGTGGTGGCAGAATGATGAGCGGCCCGTCCATCGGGCATATCGGCGTCTTCACCTCCGGAGGCGACAGCCCCGGGATGAACGCCGCCGTGCGCGCCGTGGCCCGGACAGCCGCCATGCGCGGGCTGCGCTGCACGGGGATCCTGGGCGGCTACGATGGGCTGATCAACGGGCGCACCATGGATCTGGGGCCGCGCGCGGTGAGCAACATCATCCAGCGGGGCGGCACCATGCTGCGCTCGGCGCGGAGCGAGGAATTCCGTGGGGCTGAGGGCCGCGCCAAGGCCGCCACGAGCCTTCGCGGACTGGGCATCGAC
>CAZJTB010000051.1:8949-10074 GCA_964548485.1 uncultured Chryseobacterium sp.
GCGCTGGTGGCGATCGGCGGCGACGGCACATTCACCGGGGCGAGGCTGCTCTTTCAAGAGCATGGCACGCTAGTGATCGGCCTGCCCGGCACCATCGACAACGACCTCTACGGAACCGACCGCACCATCGGGTTCGACACTGCCGTGAACACCGCGGTGGACGCCATCGACAAGCTGCGCGATACGGCGGCCTCGCACGACCGGCTCTTCTTCGTGGAGGTGATGGGGCGCGACTCCGGGTTCATCGCACTGGATTGCGCAATCGCCGCCGGGGCGGAGTACGTGATGCTGCCCGAGGTGCCCCAGCGCATCGAGGAACTGGTGGCAGCGCTGGCCCAGGCCAAGCAGGCCAAGAGCAGCAGCATCGTGGTGGTGGCCGAGGGCGATGAGGAGGGCGGCGCCATGGAGATCGCGCGCAAAGTGAAGGAGTAGCTGCCGCAATTCGACATGCGCGTGACCGTGCTGGGCCATCTGCAGCGCGGCGGATCGCCCACGGCGCTCGACCGCGTGATGGCCAGCCGCATGGGCGCCTCAGCCGTGGAGCACCTGTTGGAGGGCGCGCACGATGCGATGATCGGCGAGGTATGCGGGCGGATCACGCTCACGCCATTCGCCGAAGCGATCGGACGCCGCAAAGCGCTTCCCCAGGAAGTGCTGGACCTGCTCCCGGTGTTAGCAACCTGAGCACGGGCAACTTTGCGGGCGTTCCCCGGGTCGTTAAACTTGGTCGGTCGAACCCCGCACCCTGTGATTCACGCCCGCGCCTCCCTCCTGGTCGCTTCAACCCTGGCCGCCGCGCTTGCCCATGCGCAGCCCTGCCTGGTGGGCTACAACTTCACGCAATCGCCGCCGCCCGCGAATGGCACCTACGCCTGCGGCGAAACGGTGACCTTCTGCTTCACCGTCACCTTCTGGAACTCGACCAATGCGAACTGGTTCCACGGCATCGTGGCCACCTTCGGCCCTGGGTGGGACCTGAGCACGCTTACGCCCGGCACGCCGCCGCCATCCTGCTCCGGCAACGGCACCTGGGGCTGGTACACCAGCGTGAACTCCCCGCCCTGCAGTGCGCCATGCAGGCGGCGGCGCAGCTCCAGCCGGCTGCGTGTGGCCTGGGTGAATTCC
>CAZJTB010000052.1:0-7097 GCA_964548485.1 uncultured Chryseobacterium sp.
GAACCCCAAACCTTCTGATCCGTAGTCAGATGCTCTATCCAATTGAGCTACGGGTCCCCTTGAAAACGGCTGCGAATATAGGTCTGCCGATCCATCCGGGGTCAGATCCACCCATTCAAGCGGTAATAGGCCAGTGCCGTCCATTCCCGGATGCAGGTCACCTCCAGCTTCAGGTAGTTCCAGAAGGTATAGCGCAAGCCCGGCCGGGCAGCCACGTCGGGCATCCACCCCTTCCCGCCGATCCGGTCGTGATCGTACCGGAAATCGTGGAACATAGCGTGGTCCCAGGCAGCCGCGCCGCACAACTGCGGAAGGCCCGCCTTACGGAGCGCCAGCACGGTGCGGCGCATGTTCTCAGGCGCGGTCACCACCAGCGCCGCCCCCTCTACGCTCCTCAACCGCTCCGCGATCAGCAGCGCCTGCTCACGCGTATTGTCGCCGGCATTCACCGCTGCGATGCGATCGCTCGCAACGCCGCGGAGCACCGCCTCATCGAGCATGGCCTGCAGCACACGCGGATCGCCGGGATGCACCATGACCAATGCGGCTTGCGGATGCTCGATGGCCAGCTGCGCGGCGCGATGCAGCCGTAAGAGCTCGGGGCCCGATGGCATGCCGCTGCCGCCCAGCACCACGATGGTTCGCGGCTGCACCGCGCAGGCCTCATCGGCCATGCCCAGCCAACGATGCACGTCGAACGGCAGGCGCGTGAAGGCCAGCACGATCAGGAGCAGCAGCACGCCGCCCGCACCGACCAAGGCGCCCCGGATGGCCGCCTGGAGGCGATGGCCAAGGCCGTCGGCCAGGATGCTCAGGGTGGGGAGCAGGTCGCGCATCGCGGTTGCGGCCCGGTGGAAGCGCGCGGTCGGTGCGGCCGATCAGGGCTTGTAGTACTTGAGGGCCTCGGGCATGAATGCCTCCAGGTCGCGCATGCGGGTCTGATCGCTGGGGTGGGTGCTCAGGATCTCCGGCGGCGCATTGCCCCCGCCCTGGCTCATGCGCTCCCAGAAGCGCGGGGCCTCGCGCGGGTCGTAGCCGGCCATGGCCATGAAGACAAGGCCCATCTTGTCGGCTTCCGTCTCGTGCTTGCGGCTGTAGGCCAGCATGCCCAAGGCCCCGCCGATGCCGAAGCTCTGGAGGAAGAGGTCGCGCGCGAGCGAGGGCTTCTCGCCGGTGAGCACTTCGAGCGTCATGCCTGCGCCTTGCAGCGCGATGGCCTGGCTCATGCGCTCGTTGCCATGGCGGGCAATGGCGTGGGCGATCTCGTGGCCCATGACCACGGCGAGCCCCGCATCGTCCTGCGTCACGGGGAGGATACCGGTGTACACCACCACCTTGCCGCCGGGCATGCACCACGCGTTCACGGTGGCCTCCTCCACGGTGTTGAACTCCCACTCGAAGCCGGCCACGCGGTTGCTCGCCCGATTGTCATCCAGGTACTTGGTGGCCGCAGCCGCGATGCGCTGCCCCACCGCGCGCACCGATTTGGCGCGCGGGTCGTTCTGCGGGAGCACCGTGTGCTGCTGCAGGAACTCCTGGTACTGCGTCAGCGACATGGACATGAGGGTGCCCTCGTTCACCAGGTTCATCTGGCGGCGCCCCGTGATGGGCACCTTGGCGCAGGCCGGGATGAGCGCGATGAGCAGCAGGGCCGCTATCGCGCGGATCTTCAGGTTGGTCATTGGATGTCGGCGGATAGTCCGCGGTCGAGCAGCGCGGTGCATTGGGGCTCCAGTTGGTCGAAGGTGCCGCGCTTGACCCCGCATTTGCCGTTGTGGTGCACGATCCACGCGCACTGCTCGGCCTGGATGGGATCATGGCCGCAGATGTCCACCAGGCAATGGATCACGTGATCGAAGGTGTTCACATCGTCGTTGTGCAGGATAATCTCCCGCAGCGGGCCGGTCTCACACTGGATCTCCGCCAGCAGCGCCTCCTCGAATCGGCTGTCTCGTGCCATCACGGGCGAAATTAGGCACGCCCGTGGTCATGCGCGGCGGTCAGGGCTGCGCGAGGATGGCGGGGCCGAAGCGCTCGAGCAGCGCCGTCGCCTCGCGCACGGGGATGCGCTTGCCATTGAGGTAGGCGGTGATGAAGGCATCCTTCACGCCCAGGCGAACGGCTACGTCCTTGCGGATGCGCACGGCATCCAGATCGCGGTAGCGGCCGGTGGTGTAGCGCACCTTGGCCGTTTCGGTGAGCTCGCTGTTGAGCGGCGTGATGTTGAAGAGCTTGTCCAGCGGCACGGGCCTGCTGTACACACCCACCTGCACGGTGAAGAAGAGCCCCTTGATGGCCTCGACCTGGCTGGCCGGGGCCGCGCCCGGCACATTGTAGTAGGCCGTGGCCTCGGCCGATGGCGCGAACGCGGCCATGAGCTGCTCGGCGCTGGCTGGGTAGCGCGCCAAGATGGCCGCGGCGTCCTCATCGGCAGCGGGCGACGCGGCGGGCACCGGCCGGGTGATGGTCACTGCCGGCTGCTGCGCGGCTTGCGCCTGCGGTTGACGCTGCGCGGTGGCATCCGCCTCGCGGGGAGCGCCGCCCGCGGCGCGCTGCTGCTCGCGCGCTTCGCGCATGGCCGTGCCCAAGGGCACGCGATCGCCATCCTTGTAGGCCACCACGAAGGCATCGCCGTAGCCGCGCTGGCGAACGAGCTCCTTGGCCGCCAGCGCGCCATCGGCGGTCGTGAACAGGCCTGCGGTGTAGCGCACCAGCCCATTGCCCACCGTTTCGCCCATCACGGGGCTCATGTCGCTGAAGGCCTCCTGCGGCAGGGGCTTGCGGAAGGCGCCGATCTGCACCTTGAAGACGATTCCCGACGGCAGCGTGGCATCCATGGGGATGGCTTCCGCCCGCCGGGTGCCCGGCACGTTCAGGGAGAAGACATCCTCGACCAGCTCATCCGGCATGCGGAAGGTGCCCGCCAGCGCCGGCTGGGTGGTGGCTGGCTGATCGGTGATGCCGCTCTCACCAGCGCGGCGGTCAGACGCTGCCTGCGTGGCGGGGAGTGCAGTGCTCGCAGTCGCTGGCGCTGCCGGTCGGGTGGCAGGCGGCACCGTGGCTTGCGTTGCCGCAGGCTGCTGCGCGCTCACCGGCTGCTGCACCGGACGCTCGATGCGCACTTGCGCGAGCGGCTGATTGCCCTGCGCGCGCTGCTGAGCCGCCATCGCATCGGCACGACGCGCGCGCTGCTCCATGGCCATGAGCTCGCTGCTCCGATCGGCGGGAAGGGCTTGCAGCATCACGCCGGCCTGCGCTTCGTTCAGGCTCGATGCGCTGCGCAGGCGATCGGCCACCCTGTCGAGCGAATCGGCCCGTAGCTCCAGCGTTTTGGCGCGGGCATCCAAGGCGCCCGAGCGCTGCACCGCCTCAGCGGCGGGCATCCTCCCATCGGTGGCCGCTTGCTCCGCTGTGCGCGATTGCTGGCGCATCAGCGCGGCCACATCGCGGTTGCTCTTCGCTGCTGCGGCGGCTTCATCCGCAGCCTCTTGCTGCTCCAAGGCCCTGGCGCGCGCCTGGAAGTAGCGGCTGGCATCGCCATCGAGGGAAACCAGATCCTGCTCCTCGGGCGTGAGGTAGTAGTACTTGATCAATCGCTCGCGCTGCTTGCGGGCCGCCTCGGCATCCAGGCGGCGCAGCTCCTCCCCTCGCGCCTCCTCGGCTTTGGCCAACGAGGCCAGGTGCAGCGAGTCGGACAGGCGGCGCTCCCTGGCGGCAAGCGCTTCGATGCGCTCGCGGTCGCGCTTCCGCGCGGTGGCCAGCGAGTCGGCGAGCGCAGCGGCGCGGTCAGCGGCCTGCTGCGAGCGCTTCTCCAGGTCCTGGGCCGCGCGCTGCGCCGACTCGGAGCGGATGGCGAGCAGGTCGGGATCGGTGCCGGGATCCATCGCCATGGGCGCGATGGAGGCAGGCTCGCTCACGAGGAAGCGCTCGTACATGTTCGCTGGCACCAGGTCCTTCGCGGAAAGCCGCTGTTCAGCTTGCGCGATCAACGCCTCGGGCGTGGCGCCCTGCACCGGCGGCTGCACCGGTGCTCCCGCAGCGGACTGCCCGGCTTGTGATCCGGCAGCCGAAGGACGAACGGCTGACTCCCGCGCGGTGCTCGAAGGCGCGCTCGCGTTCGATGCTGCAGGCTGGCGCTCGTCGGTTCGGGCAACAACCTGATCCTGCTGACGAGCGATCGGCTCCGCGCCGGTCGCATCGCGCGTGACGGCCACCTCTGCGCCTCCTTCCGTGGGGTCCTGAGGCTGCGAACGGGCGTTGCCGATGGCTTCAACCGGAGGCGCCGATGCCTTCTGCGCGGCATTGGCCTGAGCCATCAAGGGCTGTTCGAGCGCTATGCCGAGGACCTTGGATGCCACCTCCTCATAGGCGAGGCGCTCGCCGCGCTGATGCTGATCGCCCGCCAGGTGATTGCGCACGGTGATGGCGCGATCCATCAGGCGCAGCGCTTCCAGCTCGTTGCGGTACGCGCGCCGGTAAAGACTGTCGCGCATAACGATGTCCTCGATGCGCTCCGCCCGCTTGCGCAACTGGGCCGCGCTATCGAAACCGTTGCGCGCCTCCAGCTCGAATCCCTTCGCCATCTGCACCAGCGGCTCGTTCGGCGCCAGGCCGCGCGCCGCCACCTTGGCATCCAACCGCTTCAGGCTGTCGGTGGCCGAGCGCCATTCCTCGCGCGTGAGGAAGGCGCTGCGCTGGCCGAGGTCGGTGCGGATGATGTAGCGCTCATCGATGAGCTGGTCCGTCTTCTTGCGCAGGCGGTCGCTCTCCTTGTTGAAGGGCATGCCCGCGAGCTGCTTCTCCATGGAATCGATGCGCGAAGTGAGGGCATCGATGCGTGCCACATCGGCATCGCGGAAGGCGATGGCCTCCTCCATGCCCTTGGCGCGGCTGCGGTGGTTCACCGTGCTGGCGAACACATTGGTGGCATAGCGGTCGATGGACACGAAGCGGTCGTTGATGGGATCGGGCGCGCCGGCGGGCCTTTCGGCAGCGGTGGCATCGCCCGGTGCCTCGGCCAGCGCCGCGCCCAGTTCAGCCTGCCGGTCCAGCAGGGCCTGCTCGCCCAGGGCCAGGCGCTCCTCGCGCAGGCGACGGAGGCGGTCAACCCGTGGCAGCACGGCCTCGGCCTGCTGGGGCGAGAGCTGCAGCACGGCCACCTGGCGCTGCATCTCGGCGCGGATGCTGTCGGCCAGCATGAGCTCGATGCCGTTGATGGCGTCGGCGCGCGCGTCGGCATCGGATAAGCGCTTGGCGCGCTCCAGGTCGCTGGCATGGCCGCGATACAGCTGCGCGATGATCTCATCAGCCGGCGCGGTGGGCGCGAACACGAGCACGGGCCGTGACATGTCCGCTTCCGGAGCGGCTTCCTCCGGCTCCGGCGCTGGCGCATCGGCCTTGGCGAGCTCCGCATCGATGGCGGCAATGCTGCGGTTCAGGCTGTCCTTGCGGGCGCGGTTGCGCTCCGAAGCGGCCAGCTGCACCAGCTCGGCGCGCTGGTTCTCCAGCACGAAGCGGCGGTCGGCGGGGGCTGGCTCGGAGCCCGGGCGCGTGGGCGGTTCGTTCCGGTTGGCCGTGCTCGCTGCAGGTTGCGTGGAGGCCGCTGGCCTCGTTGCCGCTACGGCGCCCGCCTGCGAACCATCGCTCGAACGCCCGGCCTTCGCCGCATCCACGGCACCCGGCGCCATGGACGGGTCATCAGCCATGCGCTCCGCGCCTCCATCCTTCTGGCTGGCAGCATGGAGCTCCTTGCCGGCATCGCCGCCCTGCTGCAGGTTGCCCTGCCGGGTGGCCGTGCGGTCCACGCCCTGCGCGTCGCGCTCCATGGTACGGGTGGCCTCGCGCTGCTCGCCGATGGCCTGCGCGGCGGAGACCAGGTCCCAATCGAACACGCGCTGCTCGGTGCGCTCGCGCTCCGCGATCACAAGCGCATCGAAACGGTCGTCGATGGGCAGCTCGGCCGCGCGCTGATCCGTTGCGCTGATGCGCAAGCCGAGGCGCTCGGCCTGCTCGGCGGTGAGCTCGGTGCCCGCCCCGCGATCGGTTGATTGCGTCAAGTGCCGCGTGAGGGAGGCCTGTCCGCGCAGCGCGGCGGTCTGCCGCTCGGCAGCTGCGGCCTTGTTCACGGCGGCCTGCGTCTCCTGCCGCAGGAAAACAAGCTGGCGCTCCAGCTCGGTGATCTGCCGCGCGAGCTCATCCTGCTTCGATCGTGAACGCGCATCGTCGCGCTCGCGCTTCAGGCGGGCGATGCGGTCGGCCACCTCGTTCTCCTCGTCGCGCTTGCTCCTGGCCACGCTCAGCAGCCGGGCCGATTCCTTCTCCTGCTCGGCCAATCGCTGACGCGCCTGCTCCACCGGCTCACGGCTGGCATCGGGCCTGGCCTTCTCATCCAGCCGTGCCTTCAAGGTGCGCAGCTGCTGCAGCACCGCCTCATCGTTTTTCGCGGCGGTGGCGCTGTTCAGGTCGGCGCTGAGCTTGGCCGCGGCGAGTGATCGCTGCCGCGTGGCCATGGCAGCGGTGCTGAGCGCGCTGCCCGCGCCATAAGCGGCCCTGGCGCGCAGCGTGGCCTCACGCGCGCGCTGGCGCTCGCGAGCGGCTTCGGTCATGAGCGCGTTGCGGCGCTCCTCATCCGCGCCGGCCTCGTTGGCGGCGCGCACCTGCTCAGCGGCCCTGGCCGCGTAGCGATCGGCTTCGCCGGCCGCATCCATGGCCAGCGCGAAGGCCTCGGCGGCCTGCGCCTGCTGCTCCATGGACAGGGCTTCAAGCTCGCGCGCATCCTCCTTGGCGAGCTGCATGGCGCGCGCCTGATCGATGTCGCCGGTGAAGCCTACGCGCGTCATGATGTCGCCCTGCGGCTCGGGCTGCACGGGCGGTTGCTCGGCCACCACCTCCCGGGTGCTCACATCGAGCCGCGCGCGGCGCTTGATCTCGTCGAGGGCGAGGGCGATGAGGTCGTCGCTGAGCGGCTCATCGAAGTAATTGCGGATGGTGAGCTGCTCCAGATCGCCCTTGCGGTCGAGGATGAGCTCCTGGCGATAGGCGCGCGGGCCATCGGCCTTGGGCACTTCCACGATGCCGCCGTGCGTCTTGCCGGTGGG
>CAZJTB010000052.1:7197-9955 GCA_964548485.1 uncultured Chryseobacterium sp.
GCGGGCCATCGGCCTTGGGCACTTCCACGATGCCGCCGTGCGTCTTGCCGGTGGGCCCGCAATCGACGCGGTAGCGGTACCGGCCGGCGCGCGGCACGCTGAGCACGTAGTTGCCATTGATGTCGGTGCGCGCATCGGCCACCTGCTCCTGCGTGAGCACATCCTCCACCACGATGCGCGCCTTGCGGTCCTCCTTGTCGATGAGGCTGGCGTAGGTGCCCTTGAACACGGTGATCATCACCGGCGCCTGCGCGGTGCCCACGCGGTACACGTGCAGGTTGCCCTGCCTGCTGTTGCGCCCGCTGGCGAAGCAGGCCTCCTTCTGCTCGGCATCCACGATGTAGAGGATGTCGTCGTCGGGTGTGCTCACGGCGAAATCGAGGTTCTCCGGGCGGCCGAAGGCATCGAGGCCCTTGTCGTAGCTGGCGCGGAACACATCGTACCCGCCCATGCTGTTGTGGCCCTTGCTGCAGAAGTAGAAGGTCTTCCCATCGGGGTGCATGAAGGGGAAGTCCTCGTCCTGGTCGGTGTTGATGTAGCCGGCGAGCTTCACCGGCGCGGCGAAGGTGCCGTCGGGCAGCAGCTCGGTGCGGTAGATGTCCTTGCCGGTGGCGCCGTCCTTGCCGTAGCTGCTGAAGTAGATGGGGCCCTTGCGTTCGGGCAGGTACACCACCGGGCGCTCCTTCTTCTTCTTGTCGAGGCTGGTCCTGAGCTCCTCGGGCAGCACCACGATCTTGCCACCGATGTCGGAGAGGTCGTAGAAGCGGAAGAATTCGGCATCGGCCACCTCCACCTTGCTGCGCACGGTGATCTCCTTCAGGCTGCTGAGGAGCTTCTCGCCATTGCGGCATTGGCGCTGCAGGGCATCCACCGGCCATTGGGCCAGCAGCTTCTTGTCGGCGGTGCCGAGGAAGCGCTGGTAGGCCACCACGGCATCCTTGAAGCGGTAGTTGAGGTGATAGGCCCGGCCCAGCCAGTACCAGGCCATGGGGTCGGTGTTGGGCGCATCGGTGGCGAAGCGCAGGTGGCTGATGGCGGGCTCCTTGTCGGCGCTGCCGAAGAGCAGGCAGGTGCCGAAGCGGTAGTTGAGGTTGCGGTCGCCGGGCGCGAGGCTCACCAGCTGCGAGTAAAGGGGCATGGCCTCGGCGAAGCGCTGCTCCAGGAAGAGCTGGTCGGCCTGAGCACGCACTTGCTGATCGCCGCCCTGGGCTTGGGCCAGGCAGGGGATCAATAGGGAAACAGCTATGCCCGCGAAACGGGTCATGGTCCGAGAGTGGGCGCTTAAACCGCCGATAAGTGCCTTGGGTTTCACGGCCTTGGGCTGCCGCGGCCGGCCAGCACGAGCCGGTTCTCCTGCCCGCGGAGCAGCCGCCCGATGTTCTCGCGGTGGGTGTAGATGACGAGGAGGCAGAGCACGATGGAGAAGCCCACCTTGATGGGGCTGGGCTCGCGCCAGATGATGCCCACCGCCAAGGGGAAGGCCAGAGCGGCCGCCATGGAGCTGAGCGATACGTAGCGCGAGGCCAGGAAGACGAGCGCGAAGACCGCCACGCACACCCCCGCCGCTCCCGGATGCACGGCCAGCACGCCGCCCAGCGAGGTGGCCACGCCCTTGCCCCCGCGGAAGCCCGCGAACACCGGATACAGGTGGCCCAGCACCGCAGCGATCACCAGCCCCACGCGCAGCCACATCCATGCGGGCGTGTCGGGCTCCAGCGCGCTGAAGTTGGGCAGCACGCGCACCGGCGCGAAGCCTTTGAGGATGTCGATGACCAGCACCGGCACCCCGGCCTGGGGTCCCAGCACGCGGAAGGTGTTGGTGGCCCCGGCGTTGCGGCTGCCGTGGTCGCGCACGTCGATGCCATGGAAGGCCCGGCCCCACCACACGCTGGAAGGGATGCTGCCGCATACATAGGCGAGCACCATGGCGGAGAGTCCGTACACCCAAGGGAAGTCCATCGTTCAACAGGCAAAGGCCCGGCTTCTCCGCAAATAAAGCCATGGAAGTGCCGGATTGATGCGGCCGGGCGGATGCAAGCTGACCGCTGGCGCCTGAATGGAGGACTACCGCACCCTCCGGATCCCGTTCGCGAGGATGCTCACCGATGCATCGCTCAGGGCTCGGTGGGCAGCCCGGCATCCTGCCAACCGGTGATGCCGACCACCATGCAGAATACCTCGGTGAAGCCGAGTGCCGCGGCGGAAGCGGCGGCCAGCTGGGCAGCGGGGCATTCGGGGCTCCAGCAGTAGAAGACCAGCACGGTGGCCTTGTCAGCGGGCAGCGCTTCGGGGGTGATCGCGTCGTACGCCATCAGCACGGCGCCTGGCACATGCGCGAACTCGAAATTGTCGGCCTCGTTCACATCGATCACCTGGACATGGCCCAGACGAGCGGCGAGCTCCTGGGAGGTGATGCCCTTGACGCCATCCGCGCCGCCTGATTGGGCATCGCCGCGTGCGGCCAATAGCAGCAATAGCCCGAGGCAGGTGTCCTGTAGGAATACAGCGCTCCTAACTTCAGTGACCGGTTAGTGGGCTCATGCGTTCCGCTGCACAAAGTACATCTCCAATTCCCCTTTGCCCTTCGCCTGCACTTTCCCGCGCGGGGTGAAGGCGAACAGTTGTCGGTTGTCAGTTGCTGGTGAGCGCCCTGACAACTGAGAACTGACAACTGTGTCCTTTATGAGCGCATACGTGGCCTCGCTGATGTTCACCTGGCCCACTTCGCCGCCGCTCTCCATCCTGCTCGCCGTGTTCA
>CAZJTB010000053.1:0-9949 GCA_964548485.1 uncultured Chryseobacterium sp.
TCGGGGGCCAGCCTCAGCTACCGCGCACCCGACGGCTCGGAGGAGTCCCTGGCTGATGACCGGTTCGATGTGTGGGTGGGGACCACCAAGGTCTTCAATGAAGGCAGCCCCCAGACCGCCACCCAAAGCCTCACCGACTTCAAGATGGTGTTCAATAGTGGCACCGGCACCTTCGACTTCGACAATTTCCTCATCGACCCTGTGCCTGCCGCAGGCAGCGCATTGGCGGCCAGCAGCATCGGATACGCCGGCTTCACGGCCAATTGGAACACGCTGAGCGGCGTAACGGGGTACAGCCTCGATGTGAGCACCAGCCCCACCTTCTCCTCGTTCGTATCGGGCTACAACAACCTATACATCAGCGGTGCTGGCACCAGCAGCCATGTGGTCACCGGCCTCAATCCGCTGACCACCTATTACTACCGCGTCAGGGGCACCAGCTCGTACACCGTGGGCAGCTTCTCCGGCGCCAACAGCAGCGCCATCAGCGCCACCACCACGGCCGTGCCCACCTACTACAGCCGCGCCAACGGCAACGTGAACGATGCCATCTGGAGCGACACGCCCTCGGGCACGGCAGGCTCGGCCATCTGGACCAACGCCAGCGATATGGTGGTGCAGGCGGGGCATACCGTGACCATTGATGCCAACACCACCATCAAAGCGCTCACCGTTGAAAGCGGCGCCACGCTCGCGATCAATGCCAACCGCTACCTGAAGGCCACCGCCGGCACCAACACCATCAGCGGCACGCTCAATGCCGCCGACAACAGCGAGTTCCAGATCGCCGAGGGCACCAGCGCCACCCTCGCCCTCACCGGAACGGCCAGCTTCTGGGACTTCCGCGCCGGCATGACCACAGGGGTGACCGTGACCGGCAACATGAACATCCGCGGCACTTTGCAAGTGGACGATGGCGACTTCGATTGCACCGGCGCCAACGTAACGCTGAAGAGCACAGCCACTTACACGGGCCGCTTGGGCGAACTGGGCACCGGCGCCAGCTTCACCGGCAACCTGCGCATGGAGCGCTACATCCCGGCCGGTGCCACCAACTGGCGCCTGCTCGGCAGCCCAATCGCCGATCAGCAAGTGGTGCATTGGCAGGACGACTTCATCACCGCAGGCTACCCCGGCTCGCAATACCCCAACTTCCCGGGTGGCGCCCAGCCCAATTGGCCCAGCATCCGCTGGTACGATGAGACGAATACCGGCACCGATGTGAACGATGGCCTTGTAGGCGTGACCAACCAGCTGCAGGCGCTTACCCCCGGCCAGGGGTTCGCGGCCTGGTGCGGCGACAACCTGGTCTCCACCAGCGCGTTCACCATCGACCTGGGCCCCGAAGAGCCGGTGACCGGCTCCGTGACGCTTCCGATGACCTACACGAGCGCGGGCAACCCCACCACCGATGGCTGGAACCTCGTGGCCAACCCGCTGCCCAGCCCGGTGGACTTCGCCGCCATAAGCCGCGGCGCCGATGTGGCGGATTACGTGACCTTCTACAACCCGGCCAATGGCAACACGGCCGTGTACGACCTCGACCTGGCCTTCGGCACCAACGGCGCCACGCCCACGATCCAGAGCATGCAGGGCTTCTTCCTGAAGGCCACCGGATCGGACGTGACCACGGTGATCGATGAGGCGGACAAAATCGCCGACAATGGCGGCGGCATGTTCGGAGGAAGCACCAACACCGTGGTGCCCGCCCTTCGCCTGCGCATCACCAATGCCATGAACACGTGGAGCGATGAGGCCGGCATCGTATTCCATGCGGGCTCGCCCGGGCACGATGCCCAGGATGTGCTCAAATACACCCTCTCGGCCAATGGCGCGCCGCGCATCAGCACCCTGGCCGATGCCCAGCCCGTGGCGATCAATGCCTACGGCAGCCTGGCAGCCGACATGGCAATTCCCGTGCTGGTGCAGGCCGGCGCCTCGGGCACGCACACCATCACGGTGAGCCAGCAAGGCGAGTTCGGCATCACCTGCATCACCATCGAGGACCTGGTCACCGGCGCCATCACCCCCATGACCGAAGGCGCCAGCTACAGCTTCACCCTGAGCAACACCGCCGATGCGGATGCGCCGCGCTTCCTGATCCGCGCATCGGCGCCTGCGCTGCTCTACGCGGAGGACGCCACCTGCGGCGGGACGCCGAATGGGCAAGCGACCATCGTGGCCCAGGGCGGCACGCACGATGTGACCTGGCGCAACGGCGCCGGTGAGGTGCTGCTCGTGCAGAACGGCATCACCGGCGTGGCCATCATCACCGGCCTGGACGCCGGCTTCTATTCCGTTGGCGTAAGCACGCCGGGCTGCGGAGTCATCAACCGTGATTTCGCGATCGCGGCGCCCTTCGTGCTCGAAGGCCACGCAGAAGCGGTGAATGCCACGTGCGCCTCCCAGGAGGATGGCACCATCGACCTGCTGCCCTTGGGCGGGACCGCGCCGTACAGCTTCCTGTGGAACGACGCGAACGCCACCACGACCGAGGACCTGACCGCAAGCCCGGGCACCTACAACGTCACCATCACCGATGCCAACGGCTGCGCTTGGACCAGCGAGGCGCTCACCATCGGCCATGATGGCCCGACGGCCGTGATCGAGGACATGCCCGCCACCGCCCTGGTGAATGAAAGCGTGCTGTTCACCGCTGCAACGACCGATGCTAGCTACTTCTGGAGCTTCGGCGATGGCGCCACCAGCACCGAGCAGAACCCGGTGCATGCCTTCGCCTTCCCAGGCTCCTACACCGTGGTGCTCTCGGTGGACAATGGCATCTGCTCCGATGTGACCACGGCAGACATCGCCATCGAGCTGAGCACCTCCGTGGCCGCCCCGGCCAACCGCGAGCACCGCGCCTGGGCCACGCCCCAAGGCATCGTGGTGGAGCATGCCTTTGGCGCCACAGCCGCTGTGCAGGTTGAACTGCTCGATGCCACCGGTCGTCTGGTGGCAGCGCGCCGCGCCGGTGCCGACCGCATGGTGCTGCCCACCGATGGGCTCGCTCCGGGCCTCTGGTTCGTGCGGCTCATCAGCGGTGAGAAGCAGCACTCCATCCGGGTGCCGCTCACGCGCTGATTCTTCACGTAACGTTCACAGCAGGGCCTTCTTCGGAAGGCCCTGCTTCATTTCCGGGTTGCCTGGTGCGGGTTACTTTGCGCCGCCTGCCATGGACCACCTCCTTGAGACCGCCATCCGCCTCGCCGCCAAGGTGCACAAGGGCCAGACCGACCGGTTCGCCAAGCCTTACATCCTGCATGTGATGCGGGTGATGATGCGCGGCCACGACTTCGACGAGCAGGTGCTGGGCGCGCTGCACGATGTGCTGGAGCGCTCGGACCTCACCCTCGCCGACATCGAGAAGAAGGGCTTCCCGCCGCGCGTGGTGAAAGCGCTCGACCGCATCACCCGGCGGCCGGATGAGACCTACGAGCAATACATCGACCGCGTGGTGGAGGACAACCTGGCCATCCGCGTGAAGCTGAACGACCTGGCCGACAAGATGGACCTGCTGCATGTGGACCAGCTGGACCCGAGCGACCTGAAGCGCTACAACAAGCAGCTGGCCGCCTACCACCGCATGAAGAAGCTGGTGGAGATGGCCAAGGCGCGCATGAGCGTGCCCGTGGAGACCAAGCGGCTCTGAGCCTTGGCGGGCCTCCGGCGGATGCAGGCCCCGGCTATCTTCGGCGGCCCTGAACCCCGCATCCATCATGCTCCGCTCACGCGCTTTCGCTCCTCTCCTCTGCCTGCCCCTGATCATCAGCTGCCAACGGCCGCATGATCAAACCCGGATCAACTCCGAGACCGTCTCCCCCGCCGATTCCGGCTTCTACGAGGCCGAGGAGTTCGCCGACATCCGGGTGCTGCGCTACCAGATCCCCGGCTGGGACCAGCTCAGCCTGCAGCAGAAGCAGCTATGCTACTACCTGAACATGGCCGGCCTGGCGGGCCGCGACATCATCTGGGACCAGAACTACCGGCACAATCTGCGGATCCGCCGGGCCCTGGAGGCAGTGCTGCTGAACTACAACGGCGAGCGCTCCGGCGCCGAGTGGGAGGCCTTCGAGACCTACGCCAAGCAGGTCTTCTTCAGCAACGGCATCCACCACCACTACAGCAACGACAAGCATGAGCCCGGCTTCTCGCGCGCCTGGTTCGAGAAAGCGCTGGCCGGGAGCAAAGGCACCCTCACGCCCGAGGCCATGGAGGCCATCTTCAACCCGGAGATCGACGCCAAGAAGGTGAGCCTGGATGCCAGCAAGGACCTGGTGCTCGCGAGCGCGGTGAACTTCTACGGCGATGATGTGAGCCAGGGTGAGGTGGAGCAGTTCTACGCCCCGCTGGAAGCGCAGGGCGGCGATGAGCCCCTGAGCCACGGCCTTAACAGCAAGCTCGTGCGCAACGCCAACGGCCAGCTGGAGGAGCGCGTGTGGAAGGTGGGCGGCATGTACGGCCCGGCGCTCGAGGAGAGCGTGAAGTGGCTGGAGAAGGCCGTGGGCGTGGCCGAGAACGACGAGCAGAAGCGGGCGCTGGAGCTGCTGATCCAGTACTACCGCACCGGCGACCTGAAGACCTGGGACGACTTCAATGTGGCCTGGGTGAAGGACGTGAACAGCACGGTGGACTACATCCTCGGCTTCGTGGAGGTGTACAACGACCCCATGGGCAAGCGCGGCAGCTACGAGGCCATCGTGGAGGTGAACGACCCGGTGGCCACCAAGAACATGGAGGTGATCATGAAGAACGCCCAGTGGTTCGAGGACAACAGCCCGCTGCTGCCCCAGCATAAGAAGAAGAACGTGGTGGGAATCACCTACCGCTTCATCAACACCGTGGGCGAGGCGGGCGATGCGGCCCCCAGCACGCCGGTGGGCGTGAACCTGCCCAACGCCAACTGGATCCGCGCCAAGCACGGGAGCAAGAGCGTGAGCCTGGGCAACATCAGCGACGCCTATGACAAGAGCAGCGGCAGCAGCACCCTGGAGGTGTTCTGCCACGACGAGAAGGAAATCGAGCTGGCCAAGGCGCACGGCGCGCTGGCCGGTAAGCTGCATACCGCGCTGCACGAGGTGGTGGGCCATGCCAGCGGCCAGCTGGAGCCCGGCGTTGGCGAGACCGACGCCACGCTGAAGAGCTTCGCCAGCACCTTGGAAGAAGGACGCGCCGACCTGGTGGCGCTCTACTTCGTGATGGACCCCAAGCTGGTGGAACTGGGCGTGATGCCCAGCCTCGAGGTGGGCATGGCCGAGTACGATGCCTACATCCGCAACGGCCTGCTGGTACAGCTGCGCCGCATCAAGCCGGGCAAGGACGTGGAGGAAGCGCACATGCGCAACCGCCTATGGGTGAGCGCTTGGGCCTATGAGCGGGGCAAGGCCGACAGCGTGATCGTGAAGGTGGTGCGCGACGGCAATACCTTCTACGACATCCGCGACTACAACAAGCTGCGCGGCATCTTCGGCGAGCTGCTGCGCGAGGTGCAGCGCATCAAGAGCCAGGGCGACTACAAGGCCGGCAAGGCCCTCGTGGAGAACTACGGCGTAAAGGTGGACCCCGCCATCCACGCCGAGGTGCTGCGCCGCGCCGAGAAGATCAAGACCAAGCCTTACGCCGGCTTCATCCAGCCCGAGATGGAGGCCATGACCGACAAGGACGGCAACATCACCGACGTTAAGGTGAGCTACCCGAAGGACTTCATCGGCCAGATGCTCCGCTACGCGCAGAAGCACAGCTTCCTGCCCGACGAGAATTGATGACAGAACGGGATTGGGTCTTCATCGGCCTGAATCGTGGCTGTGGTCGAAAATTTGAATCGTCCCGGCAGGGTGCGAAACCCGGCCAGGCCCATGCCCGTTCAACGCCCTGTCCAAGTAGTTCAAAGGTCAGTCTGAAGAGTCACGTCGCCCCTGTCCCGCTTGCCGGGATGGGGGCTTCGTGCTTCAGGGCTGCGTGCATCGGCTGCGCTTCTATATTTGCGCCCCCTGAATGACAGCAGCACTCTTACCGGAGTGGCGGAATTGGTAGACGCGCACGTTTCAGGGGCGTGTGACCGAAAGGTTGTAAGGGTTCGAGTCCCTTCTCCGGTACTCCGAGGCGGCCCGTGGCCGCCTCGGCCCTTGAACAAGGCCCCCTCCAATGGCCGAACGACGGTTCCATTCGCGCAGGCAGTGGCATAATACGAAGCTGGTGCTCTACGCAGGCCCCTTCCTGCTGCTCGGCGGCTTGCTCTTCGGCGTGGTCACAAGCCGCTTCCTGGTTCTTGGCGGCCTCATCGCCCTGTTCGGGACGGTGCTGGTGCTCGCCGTTGTGCGCGATGTGTCCACCAAGGCGCTCTATGCGCTGGCCGGAATCGACATCGTGCTCAGCAAAGGGCGTGAATCACTCCGGATACCCGGCACCGCGGTGCTCGATGCCAGCATGATCGACCGGCAGGCCGCGCGTGAGTACTTCCTCAACAAGGTGAAGCCGCGTTACCCTACACGGCGCGAGGCGGAGCGCGCCTTCCTTCGGTTCTGCACGATCGATATCGGACTCAAGACCTTCACGTTCGGATTGGGCCGGGGCATCATCGACCGCATGCCCGATGCGCGTCAGGACCTGGTACTGCTGCGGCTGCGCGACCAGGGCGACCTGCTCCTCTCCCCCACCTTCAACCACGCCATGGTGGAGAGCATCCTGCGGCTCCAGCGGAAAGCGCAGGAACGATTCTGACCCGGTTCAGTTGTAGCGCACCCGCTGCCCCAGCTGCAGCACCCGGTTCGCGCTGATCCCATTCATCCGGCACAGGGCCGCCACGGTGGTGCCATGCCTGCGGGCAATGGCCGAAAGGGTGTCGCCCGCACGAACCACGTGATACTTGCGGGAGCCAGCGGCCACCTTGGCGGCGGCCATCTCCTCGAAGGTGCCCTTGTGAATCTCGAAGTGCTTCGCCTTGAGCTGGCCCTGCTCCACATCGAAGATCAACGACGGGTCAATCGGCTGATCGAGGAAGCGCACCTCGAAGTGGAGGTGGCTGCCGTAGCTGCGGCCCGTATTGCCGCCACGCCCCAGCGTATCGCCTGCCGCGACCACCTGTCCCGGCTGCACCAGCCGCTTGCTCAGGTGCGCGTAGAGCGTTTCCAAGCCGTTGTGGTGACGCACCACCACCACATGGCCGAAGCTCTTGTTGTACTTCGAGATGCGCACCACGCCCGCGAAGGCACTGATTACGGGATCGCCGGTATTGAGCTTCAGGTCGAGCCCGTAGTGCATCCGCCCGCGGCGCGGGCCGAAAGGCGAGGTCACATGCCCGGGACAGGGCATCGCATTATCCGCATCCGAATGGCTCAGCACCAGGCAGAGGGTATCGTGCGTGAACCGCGATAGCAGGCTGCGGTCGAAGATCACGTCGGTGTTCCAATGGCAGTACATGTCGTACCCCGGGATCACCGAAAGGGAATCATTCACATCGCCGAGGAAGCCGATGGCCCGCGCCACGCGTCCGATCTCCACGTTGGCATCCTCGGGCTCACCGATGAGCTCATCGAAGAGGTCTTCCCCGTCCGGACCGCCGTAACCCAGCGTATCCGCTTGGGCGAGCGCCGCTGAGGGTAGCAGCAGCCCGGCGAGCGCCAGATGGAGGAGCCTGGTTTTCATGACGGCGAGCAAAACTATCCGCGCCTTCCAGCCCGCCAAATCCCCCGGCCACGACCTATCAACAATGAAGCACCGCGTTGCGACGAAACCCCGAATCAATCCAATGAATGCCAGAATCAATAAGACCAACCGAATGTTGAATTGTGTTAACCGACCCGATTGCCGAAGCAGGAAGCACCCTGCCGCGCCGATTATCAACATGGGCCGCAAGCCCCGCATAGAGGGATACTTTCGCCTGCGCAGGATGAAGCGACTGGTGCAACCCGCCGAGCTGGCGAAAGCGAGCCACATGCGTCCGGGCGACCCGCGCATCGCGCTGCTCACGGAAGTGAGCGGCCTGAAGCGGCTCGAGCGGTTCTACCAGGGCATCGAGCACCTGCACGACCTGGAATTCACGGCGGCGGTCTTCCGCAACCTGGAACTGGAGCTCGATGTATCCGATGCCGACCTCGAGCAGGTTCCGCGCACAGGCGGGCTGGTCTTCGTGGCCAACCATCCGTACGGCGCCATTGATGGCCTGGCCTTGGTGAATGTGCTGGGCACGGTCAGGCCCGACCTGAAGGTGATGGCGAACTTCCTGCTGCGCCAATTGGAGCCGCTGCGCGAGCGCTTCATCGGGGTGAACCCGTTCGAGCAATTGGGCTCGCTGAGCAGCTTCCAAGGCATGCGCCAGGCCATGGAGCATGTGAGCGCCGGACATGCCCTGGGTGTGTTCCCGGCCGGCGAGGTGAGCAGCTGGCGGAACGACGTGAAAGCCGTGGCCGATCCGCGCTGGAAGACTCCGGTGATCAAGCTGGTGCAGCGCGCCGGCGTGCCCGTGGTGCCGGTCTGGTTCGATGGGGCCAACAGCCTGGTGTTCCAGGTGCTGGGCATGATCAACCCGAGCCTGCGCACCCTGGCGCTGCCCACCGAGATGCTCCGGATGCGCGGGCGCAAGGTGCGCATGCGCATCGGCAGGCCCATTCCACCCAAGGACCTGGCCGCCTTCACGGGCACCGACCAACTGGCCCGATACCTCCGGGCCAAGACGTATGCATTGGGCAGCGGCGTGCAGGTGAAGCGCGAGCTCTTCGCCCCGCTCCGGTTCCCCCGCAAGCCCAAACCAATCGTGGAGGAGGAGGCCGCCGATGCCATCGCGCAGGAGATTCAAGGCCTGGCTGATCTGCGACTCAATCACCAAGGGGAGTTCGACCTGTACCTGGCGCCGAGCCACCGGATACCCCATGTGCTGCGCGAGATCGGGCGGCTGCGCGAGGTCACCTTCAGAGCCGTTGGCGAAGGCACCAACAAGGCGGTGGACCTCGACGAATTCGACCTGTACTACGATCATCTGTTCCTGTGGGACCGGGAGAAGCAGCGCCTGGCCGGCGCCTACCGCATCGGCGATGGGCGCAAGATCATGGCGCGCTATGGCAAGCGCGGGTTCTACACCAGCACGCTGTTCCGCATGGACCGGCCCATGGAGCGGGTGCTCCAGCGCAGCTTCGAGCTCGGCCGCTCCTTCATCGCGCCGGAATATCAGCGGCAGCGCCTGCCCTTGTTCATGCTGTGGCGGGGCCTGCTCCTCCACATCATCGCCAACCCCGAGCAGCACTACCTGATCGGGCCCGTATCAATCAGCGGCACATACAGCCGGTTCTCCCGCGCGCTGATCATGGAGTTCGTGCGCCAGCACCATTACGACGAGCAGCTGGCCCGGCACGTGCACCCGCGACACCGCTTCAAGGTGAAACCGGACAAGGCTGACAGCGAGGCTCTTGTGCAGGCGAGCCACGCCGACCTGAAGCAGATGGACCGCTTGATCGCGGAGGTGGACCCCAACGAGCGCGCCATGCCCGTACTGCTCAAGAAATACCTGCTGCTCAACGCGCGCATCATCGGCTTCAACCGCGACCCCCGCTTCAACGATGCCCTCGACGGGCTGATGGTCCTCGACCTGAACAAGTTGCCGGAGAAGACCGTGGAGGACCTGAAGAAGGGCATGAGCGAGGTGAGCTGAACGGCTCCTGCCCTGCCCGCCTTAATCCGATTCGGCCGATGGCAAGGCACCGTCGTCCTCGCCAGCGAATTCCGTGGCCTCGGACGCAGCTTGAATGCCAATGCCGCGCAGGTACCGGCTGAATTCATCCGTGTAGCCATGGGTGGCCACCACCTGCTCTGCGTACGACTCGCGCACGGCCTGCAGCAGCGCCTCCCAGTCGGCATGATCACTGAGCACAAAACCGGCATCGATACCCGCCCGGCGGCGCCAACCGCGCAGTTGCATCCAGCCGCTCGCCATGGCTGTGCTGAAGGGGCGCATGCG
>CAZJTB010000054.1:0-7593 GCA_964548485.1 uncultured Chryseobacterium sp.
CCGTGGCGGAGGCGTTCGCGCAAGGCGCCACGCCGGTGACGGTATAGGTGTACACGCCGGGGTCCATGGTAACCGGGTTGTAGTTGCCGCCGATGACAGGTGAAGGTCCGCTCCATGCGCCACCCGCTTGGGCGCCTCCCAACTGCGCGAAGAGGGACACTACGGCGCCATTGCTGCATAAGGTCAGGCTCGCGTTGGTTCCTGCATTCGGCGCAGTGTTCTCAGTCACCGTCACCGTTGCGCTTGCGTTCGCGCACGGCGGAGCGTTCGTGACCGTGTAGGTGTACACGCCCGGGTTCATGGTGGCCGGATTGTACTGGCCGCCAACAACCGGCGATGGCCCGCTCCACGTGCCTCCAGCGGCAGGGCTTCCGCCCAACGAGGCGACCAGCGCCACGGGCGCGGCGTTGCTGCAGATGGTCAATGTGCCATTTGTGCCGGCGCTGGCCGCGGCGACCTGGTTCACCGTGACCGTAGCGGAGGCGTTCTGGCAACCGTTGCCCACCGTGTAGGTGTAAACACCATAGGCATCGGAGGCCGGATTGAAGGTGGGCGCATGGGCCGCACCGGAAGGTCCGGTCCACACGCCACCTGCCTGCGGCGATCCGCCGAGTGATGCGAACAGATTGATGATCGGCGAGCCTGCGCAGCTCGAGATTACGGTGGAGGTGCCGGGATTCGGCGGCACGGGCGGAACCGCCACCACATTGATCGTGAGCTGATAGTCCGACAGGTTCTGCATCGGACAGGCATTGTCGTTCACCTGCACGAGCACGTTCACCGGCGACATGGCCAGAACGGGAGTCCAGCAAAGCGTGCCCGTGGCCGGGTTGGTGCCCGACACCGTGAAGGTGGATCCGGGCAACTGCGTGGTTACCTGGGAGGCGAGCGTGATCACCGCCAAGGGATCCACATCGGCGAAGCCGAGGTTCACGCAGAACGGTATGCCACTGCACACCTCGATCGAGGTGGCGCTGGTGATGAAGCCGGTTGTGATGCTGGTTGGTCCCAGATTCTGCGCTGGTGGATCGACGCAGGGGATGACGATGAAGAGGAAATCGCGCATCACCGTGCCGATGAGCTGGCCCAGCGCGTTGTAGGAGGCCACCTGCACCACCACCACATAGCGCCCGGTTACCGTGGGCGTGAAGTTGATCTGCCCGGTGGCGCTGTTCAGCGTGATGCCTGGAATGGGCTGCGTTGCCGTGAAGGTGGGCTGATACGTGACGTTTGTTGGCGCCGGCGCCGCGAAACGCGCGCTGATGAAGGAGTACACCAAGGTGTTGCCATCCGCATCCGTCACCTGCGGATTGTAGGATACCGGTGTGTTCACGCACACATAGGGGATGCTGGTGTCGCCGAATTGCGGCGACTGGTCGCAGAGCCCACCGAGATTATTGAGCGTGGCTTCGACATACATGCCCGGCGTGAGCTGCACATTCTGCGTGGTGGCCCGGCAGCAGATGTTCCAGCTGATCGTCCAGAAGTTGCATGGCGAGAGGTTGATGGTGGTCTGGAAGCGATAGTGCCGGATGCCCGGCTGGGTGCCGCCGTTGCACGTCGAATTGGCGAGCTGCGATCCGCATAGCTGCGACACCTCCTCCACCAGCACCATCGGCACGTTGGCCAATGAGAAAGTGACACCGCAGTTGTTGGTGAAATTGAGGGTTTGAGGCGTGATGGGCGCGCCAGCACAGTCCAGGTACATGTCGAGCGTGATCCGGTACTGGTTCACGCCAACGCATTGGTAGGTGATGTTGGCGCCCGAGAAGTGGTCGCCACGGACATGGGCCACGCCTCCGACGAAGAGCCCCAATAGGGCTGCGAAACGGATGAGGCGGACCATGGAGCGTGATGCCCCCTCGCACGGGGAGGGCCTGGGTCTTTGCAGCGGGGCGGTGAAAGTACGCAAACCCTTTACTGTTCAGCGATTTACGCCCGTCTCATCAAGGGCCGTTCCTACGTTTCCTGAGCCTTATGGGTTGCTCCGTTGAATTAACCCACAGGGAACAATGGGGTCTGAAGTCGTACGGCTACTTTTGCCCGCCTTCCGAGCAGGCGCTCCACGAATCCTTCGACGTGCAGAAAGCCTCTTCCGGCGCCCCCAATCCGATTATGGCTGGCTTTCTCCGCTTCCTCCGTCCCGTGGCGCTGCCTGCGCTCCTCTCCCTCGTCACGCCCGCGATTGCCCAGATCGATACGGCGGTGAGCCCCAGCCTCCCGGATACCGCGCTGGTCAATCGCCCGCAGCTGCCGGTCTTCACCCTGACCACGGACGACCTTGATGGCGAACTGGGCAACCAGGACATCAGCGGCATCCTGCAATCCTCGCGCGACCCCTTCAATGCCGTGGCCGGCTTCGCCTTCGGGCAGGCCCGCTTCCGCATCCGCGGCTTCGACGGCGAGAACACCATCGTGACCATCAACGGCGTGCGCGTGAACGATCTGGAGAGCGGCTGGGCCGTTTGGAGCAACTGGGCGGGCCTCAATGACGTGACCCGTTGGATGCAGGTGCGCACCGGGATCGGCCCGAGCCGCCTGGTCTTCGGCAGCCTGGGCGGGACCACGGACATGAACATCGCGGCCAGCGGCATCCGCAAAGGCGTGCGTGTGAGCTATGCCAGCGCCAACCGGGCTTACCGCAATCGCGCCATGTTCACCTATTCCACCGGGATGAGCCCGAAAGGCTGGGCCTTCGCGGTGAGCGGTTCGCGGCGCTGGGCCGAAGAGGGCTACGTGGAGGGCACCTCCTTCGATGCCTATTCCTACTTCGTCGCAGCGGAGAAGCGCATCAACGACCGGCACACCATCAGCCTCAGCGGCTTTGGGGCGGCCATCACCCAAGGCCGCCAGGGCGTGGCGGTGCAGGAGGCCTACGATCTCACCGGCAACCCTTGGTACAACCCCAACTGGGGTCTGCAAGGCGGCGTGAAGCGCAATGCCCGGATGAGCCGAGACCACAAGCCCATGGTGCTGCTCACGCATACCTGGGGGCTCAGCGATGCGGCCAAGCTCACCACCTCGGCCTACTACACCTGGGGCCGGGATGGCCTCACCGGGCTCAACTGGTTCGATGCCAGCGACCCGCGACCGGATTACTACCGGTATCTGCCGAGCTATTACCGATTCCAGGATAGTGAGCGCTTCCCGGGCAGGGTGCAGGCCTGGCAGAACGATGTGAACACCCGGCAGATCAACTGGGACCAGCTCTACTTCGCCAATGGCAAGAACCTCTACATGGTGGAGAACGCCAACGGCATCGCGGGCAACACGGTCATCGGCAACCGCAGCAAGTACATCGTGGAAGAGGCCCGTCAGGATCCCACGCGCTACGGGCTCAACACGGTTTGGGACAAGGACCTCAGCGACCGCGCCCACCTGACCATCGGCGCCAGCGCGCATGCCCAGCGCACCCACTACTTCCGGGTGATCGACGACCTGCTCGGCGGCGACTTCTGGGTGGACATCGACCAGTTCGCCGACCGTGACTTCAACGACACCATCATATCGCAGAACGACCTCAGCACCCCGAATAAGCTGGTGAAAGAGGGCGATGTGTTCGGCCACGACTACTACATCAACACGCGCTACGCCAACGTCTTCGGGCAATACGAGGTGAAGTGGAGCCGCATGGAGGCCTATGCGGGCGTGGACCTGTCCACCACGAGCTTCTGGCGCGAGGGCAACCTGCGCAACGGGCGCTTCCCCAACAACAGCTTCGGCGCATCGGAGAAGCAGCAGTTTATCGGGTATGGGCTGAAGGCCGGCGCCGTTTACAAGCTCACCGGCCGCCACTTCATCACGGCGAACACGGCGTACATCGTGCGTCCGCCGGCCGGGAACGTGGCCTACCTGAGCCCGCGCGTGCGCGATGCGGTGCTCAATGGCCTCACCCAGGAGAGCGCTTACAGCGGCGACATCAGTTACATCCTGAAGGCCCCCAAGGTGAAGGGCCGTGCCACGCTCTACCACACGCGCATCATGGATCAGGTGTGGAACCGGAGCTACTTCCACGACGAGTTCCTCACCATCGTGAACTACGCCATGACCGGCGTTGATCAGGTGCACCAAGGGCTGGAGCTGGGCGTGGAGGCGAACCTCTCGAGCACCTGGCAGATGACCTTGGTGCATGCCGAAGGCCGCTACGTGTACGACTCGCGCCCGCTGGCCACCATCACGCGCAACAACAGCGACGAGGTCTTTGCCAGCGACCGCGTGGTGTATTGGAAGGGCTATCGAGTGGGCGGAATGCCACAGAGCGCCAGCTCCATCGGCTTCCGGTACAACAGCCCGAAATTCTGGTTCGCCGGTGCGAGCGCCAATTTCTTCCGCGAGATCTACCTCGACCCCAACCCGGACCGCCGGACGGCCGAGGCCCTGCAGAACATCGTTGTGAGCGACCCGCAGTGGAGCGACCTGCTGGACCAGACCAAGCTGGATGACAACTTCACCGTGGACCTCTTCGCAGGCAAGAGCTGGCTCTTCAAGCGCCGCTACCGCCTGGCCGCCAATGTGAGCGTGAGCAACCTGCTCGACAACCGGGACTTCCGCACCGGGGGCTTCGAGCAGCTCCGCTACGACCGCATGGACGTGAACCGGTTCCCGCCGAGGTTCAGCTACCTCTTCGGCCGCAACTACTTCGCCATGCTCACCTTCAGCTTCTGATCGAAACGTGAACAAGATGATCCGCCAACTCGCCCTGGTGCTCTCCGGCGCCGCGCTCCTTCTCCTGGCCTGCGACAAGACCATCGACAGCCCGCCACGCCGCTCCTTGCCCGTGGGCCAAGCCCTTACGGTGGCCGAGCTGCGCGCCCTCTTCACCGGCACCGCGAAGCGCTTCCAAGGCGATAGCAGCGTTTACGCCGTGGTGACCGCCGACGAGGAGAGCGGCAACCTGTACAAGAATGTGTACGTGCAGGACCACACGGGCGCCATCGTGCTGCGCTTGGTGAACAGCGGTGGCCTTTATCAGGGAGACAGCATCCGCATTTACCTGCCCGGCACCATCCTCAGCAACTACCAAGGCCTGCTGCAGCTGGATAGCGTGGACGTGGACAACAATGTTGTGAAGCAGGCGGTGGGCATCCAGAAGCAGCCGGAGCCGGTCACGATCGCGCAGATCACACCGGCCATGCAGGCCAGGCTGGTTCGGCTCGAGGGGGTGGAATTCGCTGTTAGCGAAGCCTGCAACGGGCTCACTTACTCGAATGCCATAACGCAGCAGACGGTGAACCGGACCCTTACGGACTGCGCCGGCAGCGTGATCGTGCGCAACAGCGGCTATTCCAATTTCGCCGGCCTGCCCCTGCCTACGGGCAACGGCAGCATCATCGCTGTGGTGGGCCAGTTCAACACGGACATGCAGCTCTTCATCCGCAACGTGAACGAGGTGCAGATGACCGGGACCCGCTGCGCGCCGTGCCCCACGCTGTGCGCCCCGGTGAACAGCGTGAGCCAGGATTTCGCCACCACCACGGCCAATGTGGACATCAACCTCGATTGCTGGATCAACCAGCCGCAGACCGGGACGCGCTATTGGCGCGGCACCAGCGTGAGCGGGAACATGGCGGCGCAGGCCACCTCCTTCGGCAGCGGCAATGCCAGCGATGTGGCTTGGTTGATCACCCCGCCGGTGAACTTCCAGCCGGGCATGCTGCTGAGCTTCAAGAGCCAGCGCGGCTTCGGCGTGGCCGGTCACGACCCCTTCGGCCTCTTCGTGGCCACCAACTTCAACCTCAGCAACCTCGCCACTGCTAACTGGGCGCCCGTGCCCTGCACGTACGCCACGCCCAGCACGGCCGATCAGGTATGGGTGAACAGCGGAGCCATCGACCTGAGCACCGTGCTGCCCGCTGGCTACACGGGCAGCTTCGTGATCGGTTTCCGCTACACCGGCGGCGCCACCACCGGACAGACCACCAATCTGCGCATCGACGACATCGCGATCCAGTGATCGTGCCAACGCACCTTTAACCCTTCAGACCATGAGACACATTACCCTTTTCGGCCTGGCCATCCTGCTTTCTGCCAGCACGCAGGCCCAAGTGATCTTCACCAGCGGCTTCGAGGATTGGGCCGCGAACCTGCCCACCGATTGGTACGGCAGCCGCAGCAACCTGCCCCAGAGCGGTGTGGCGCAGGTAACCGACAATGTGCATGGCGGGGCCAGCGCCGTGCGCCTCACCAAGGCCACCACCGGGCATCAGCGCTTCTCCACGCAGCCCTTGAGCGTGACCGCCAACCAGGAGTATGAGATCCGTTTCTGGGTGCGGGGCGAGGGCCAGATCCGTGTGGGCCTCTATGATGGCCGGCCCACGGGCAGCGGCTATGCGCCCTACAATCCCACCGCCTTCGTGAGCATCACCGGCAACACCTGGCAGGAGGTGGCCCTGAACATGACCGCCGCAGTGGATGCCGGCAATGCCGAGTTCATCCTCAGCCTGCAGAGCACTGTGGCGCCGGAGCACCTCGTGGTGGATGATGTGACCATCACGGCCCTCACGGTGAACCCGCCCACCCCGGCCACCATCGCGGAGATCCAGCAGACCACGGCCCCCGATGGCGCCTCCCCCTTGAACGGCACCACGGTGATCACTCAGGGCATGGTGAGCGCCCTGCTCGCCAATGGCTTCTACCTGCAGGATGGCGCGGGCCCCTGGACCGGCATCTTCGTGTTCGCCACGCCTGGCGCCATCGCCATCGGCGACGAGGTGGTGGTTACCGGCACCGTGACCGAGTTCAACGGGCAGACCCAGCTGGCCACCGTGCTCAACCTCACCACGCTCACCAGCGGCAATGCGATCGCTCCCACGGTGATCAGCACCCTCGATGGGAACACGGAGCCTTTTGAGAGCGTGTTCGTGAAGGTGCTCGCGGCCAACTGCACCGCACAGGGCAGCTTCGGCCAGTTCACGGTGAATGATGGCAGCGGCCCCGTGCTCGTGGATGATGTGATCTACGCGCATCCTTTCCAGGTGGGCCAGGTGTACAACATCTCGGGCGTGCTGCAGTACGCCTTCAGCGAATGGCGCATCCTGCCGCGCTTTGCACCCGATGTGGAGCTGGTGACCTCGGTCGCCGAGATCACGAGCCGCGCGATTTCCGTGTTCCCGAACCCGGCGGTGGATGAGGTGCGCCTGCTCGGCCTGGAGAACGAGCGGCCGGCCTATCAATTCTTCAACACGGATGGGCGTCTGGAGGCAGCAGGCACCGCGAGCAATGGAATCATCCCCTGCGAGCAGCTCCCTGCGGGCAACTACACCCTGCTGCTGCGCAGCGCCGACGGTGACCGGCATGCGCGGGTCGTGGTAGTGCGCTGATCGCTTCTTGAGCATGCTAAGGCCCCGGCGCGGAAGCGCCGGGGCCTTAGCATGGATAGCCCGACGGCGGGGGCGGGTGCATTGTTGATAACATCCTGTCCAGCCCCCTGCCCACGAGGCCCTTCGCGGGTACCTTGCCAACACGTAACCCCTAAAACCGAGCATGCCATGCCTGCAGTTGAAGCCTATTGCGTGAAGTGCAAAGCGAAGCGCGACATGAAGGATGCCAAGCAAGTGGAGATGGCCAATGGTCGCAAGGCCATGAAGGGCTCCT
>CAZJTB010000054.1:7603-9915 GCA_964548485.1 uncultured Chryseobacterium sp.
GCATGTTCAAGATCCTGGGCAAGTAGGTCCTGTTCGGGTCCTGGTGATCCAGCGCGGCGCGAGGCACTCGCGGCCAGGCCTGAGTGCCTGCGGGTACCTTTGCCCGCATGAGCCCTTCGGTGCCCGTGCTTCTGGATATGGCCATCCGTGCGGCGCTCGCCGCCGGACATGCGATCATGGATGTATATGCCACAGTGTTCAGCGCCGTGGAGAAGGCGGACAAGAGTCCGGTCACGGAAGCCGACCTGCGCGCGCACCGGGTCATCCTTTCCGGGTTGGCCCATAGCGGCTTGCCCGTGCTGAGCGAAGAGGGTGCCGAGGTGCCTCTGCTCGAGCGCCAGGCCTGGGAGCGCTATTGGCTCGTGGATCCGCTGGATGGCACCAAGGAGTTCATCAAGCGGAATGGGGAATTCACGGTGAACATTGCACTGATGGAGCGTGATGGCGGGCCTGGCGGTCCCTTGGGAGCCTCCAGGCCCAAGGCCGGTGTGCTCTTCGCGCCGGCGCTGGACCTGCTGTATTTCGCCTGGGAGGGCGGCGGCGCGTATCGCCAGCGCTCGGCAACCTCGGCATCCGGCGACGCGTACGACCGGGCCTTGTCCGCCGAACGCCTACCCGTGCAGCACGACCGCAGCGCATTCACCATCGTGGCCAGCCGATCGCACCCCAGTCCCGAGACCGGGGCCTACATCGCGCGCATGGAGCAGGAGCACGGTGCCGTGGCCCTCACCGGCATGGGCAGCGCGCTGAAGATCTGCCTGGTGGCCGAAGGCGCCGCCGATGCCTACCCGCGCTATGCCCCTACCATGGAGTGGGATACGGCCGCCGGGCATGCCATCGCCAACGAGGCAGGCAGGCAGCTCATCGACATCACCACCGGCGGGCCCATGCGCTACAACAAGGCCTCGCTGGTGAACAACTGGTTCATCGTCCAATAACACCAACCGATCGCCGCGGGCAGCGGCGCGAGCAACATGGCCAAGAAGAAGAGCGAAACGAAGAAGCGGAAGGTCGCCCTGATCACCGGTGTCACCGGCCAGGATGGGGCCTACCTGAGCGAGCTGCTATTGAACAAGGGGTACGAGGTGCACGGCGTGAAGCGCCGCAGCTCGCTGTTCAACACCGACCGCATCGACCACCTGTACCACGACATGCACGAGAAGGGCCGCCCCTTCTTCCTGCACTACGGCGACCTCACCGACAGCGTGAACTGCCTGCGCCTGGTGCAGCAGGTGCAGCCCGATGAGATCTACAACCTCGCCGCCATGAGCCATGTGCACGTGAGCTTCGAGATGCCCGAGTACACGGCCAATGCCGACGGCATCGGCACGCTCCGCTTCCTCGAGGCCATCCGCATCCTGGGCCTCGAGAAGAAGACCAAGTTCTACCAAGCCTCCACTTCCGAGCTCTACGGCGGCGTGCGCCCGCATGCGCAGAACGAGGAGACCCCCTTCCACCCGCGCAGCCCCTACGGCGTGGCCAAGCTCTACGGCTTCTGGATCACCAAGAATTACCGCGAGAGCTACGGCATCTTCGCCTGCAACGGCATCCTCTTCAACCACGAGAGCCCGCTGCGCGGCGAGACCTTCGTGACCCGCAAGATCACCCGCGCCGCGGCCAAGATCAAGCTGGGCCTGCAGGACACGCTCTACCTCGGCAACCTCGACGCCAAGCGCGACTGGGGCCACGCGAAGGACTATGTGGAGGGCATGTGGCTGATGCTCCAGGCCAAGAAGCCCGATGACTACGTGCTGGCCACCGGCAAGACCTACACCGTGCGCCACTTCGTGGACCTGGCCTTCGGCGAGGTGGGCATCAAGCTCGAGTGGAAGGGCAAAGGCGAGAAGGAGAAGGGCTACGACAAGAAGACCGGCAAGGTGCTCGTGGCCATCGACCCGCGCTACTACCGCCCCGCCGAGGTGGACCACCTGGAGGGCGACCCCACCAAGGCCATGCGCGAGCTGGGCTGGAAGCACAAATACGACCTGAAGGCCCTGGTGAAGGAGATGATGGCCAGCGACCTGGAGCTCTTCAAGCGCGACGTGTACCTGAAGAAGGGCGGCCACAAGATCCTGCACGAGCAAGAGTGATCGCTCACGCGATCACTCGGGTAAGGGCGCGTCATGACGCGCCCCAACAACCTCAACTGATGAACAAGCAAGACAAGATCTATGTGGCCGGCCACCGCGGCATGGTGGGCTCGGCCATCGTGCGGCGCCTGCAGAAGGACGGCTACACCAACATCGTGACCCGCACGAGCAAGGAGCTCAACCTCATCGAGCAGCAGGCCGTGCGCGGCTTCTTCGCGCAGG
>CAZJTB010000055.1:0-9912 GCA_964548485.1 uncultured Chryseobacterium sp.
CGCCGCCATCCACGCCGAAGCTGGCCTTGCTCCAGTCGATGCGCAGCAGGCGATCGAGCTGCTGCACCGTGGAGGCATTCAGGCCCGCGAAGGCGATATCGGCGCCAGACGCCTCGATCAATGCCGCGAGCATGCCGTTGATGTCGCGCGCCATGGCCGCTGCAGTCAATGCGCCCTGCACACCGGTCTTGGTGAAGCGCACCCGGGCATCGAGGTAAGTGCCGATGGCCGCCTCGGCGACGCGGTCGAGGAGGAGCCGCGATTCACCCGCGTCCTTGCTCAGGCGCTGGATGGCGCAGCTGGCCTGCCCATCGGGCACCTGCTTCCAGATCACCCGGAGCAGTGGACCGGCGCCATCCGCTCCGTCGGCACGCGCCTCCACGATCACATCGGCGCCGGGTGCTGAGCCCGTGAGCGCGATGGGTTGGGCGGGCGCAGCATGGCTGAGCACGGCAAGGAGGAACAGGACATTGCCGCGCATGGCGCTCACGGATGTTGCCGGTCTCGAGCAATGGCCTCCAGCAAGCCCGCCTGCCGCAGCTGCTGCCGCTCGCGCGCCCAGCGCCAGGCTTCATGCCGCGATGCGAACACCTTGAAGGGGAATCGCGGACGGTGCAGCGCGCGGAAGCGCTCGAGCTCATCGCGCGTGCGTGCATCGGCGCAATACACCACCACGGGATGGCCCTGCGCGCGGCACACCCGCGTGAGCAGGCGCCGCGCATCATCGTCAACGAGAACATGTGGCGCATGGTCGATGAGCACCGGTGCCGCGCCGCTCCGGTCCATGGCCGCGATCAGCCTGAGCACCTCCTTCATCTCGCGCATCGCCATGCGGGCACGCTCGGCCAGCACCAGGTGCAGCAGGCCCTCATCGCGCCAAAGCTCGAAGGGCTGCTCGAAGACCGGCGGCTCCCACTGGATCATGCCGAAAGCTAGAACGGCCCTGTCAGGCGCGAAGGCTGGACAGCGAGCGCGATGTGAACAGCGATCGTGGAAAAGCGCCCTAGCGCACGAGCGCCTCCGTGACTACCGCGCCGGTGCTGGCATCGGGCATCGTCATGCCCACGATCATGCTGATGGTGGGCGCGATGTCGGTGATGGAGGTTCGGCGCAGCACGTTGCCGGGGCGGATGCCCTGGCCATAGAAGAGGATGGGCACGTGCGTGTCGTAGTTCCAGCCGCTGCCGTGTGTGGTTCCTTTGGTGGGCGTGGCTCCGTAACCCTCGAAATAGCCGGGGCGATAGGCGTAGAGCACATCGCCGCTGCGCTGCGGCATGAAGCCCCGCTGCAGCGAGCGGCGCAGGCCATCTGGGTAGGCGAAGCGAACGAGGTCGCTGGCGGTGAGCGCCTCGGCGATGAGGGGCTCGGTGAGCAATTGGTCGGCTGCGGCGCGCTGCACGCGCTCGGCATCCAGCTTCCTCGCGGCGATGAGGGAATCGTTGAGGAAGACCTGCTCATTCGCGATGGCGCGCACCCACTTCCCCGGACCGAAACGCTTGGCCAGCGCGGACTGCAATCGGCCCTCCATGGCCTTCGCGTCCGGATAGCCGGCGCTGCCCTTCAAGGAGGCGAGGTAGGCGGGCACATCCTCGGCAGCATGGTCCGCAGTGAGGAAAACCGTGTAGGCACCCGGTCCCACGCGACGGTCCAGCTCCTCGAGCAGACGCGCCAGCTCCAGGTCGAGGCGCAGGTACATGTCCTCCACCTCCAGCGCGCGCGGCCCCATGCGGTGCCCGAGGATGTCGGGGCTGCTGTAGCTGATGGCGAGCAGGTCGGTGATGGCATCCGCGCCGAGCCGCTCGCCTTCGATGGCCGCCAGCGCGAAGTCGGTGGTGAGGGTGTTGCCCCACGGGGTTTGCGCGATGAGCGAGGTGCTGCCGCTGAGCTTGAACAGCGCCTTCAGGTCGATGGGC
Organism: uncultured Chryseobacterium sp.; assembly: GCA_964548485.1. Classification (GTDB taxonomy): domain Bacteria; phylum Bacteroidota; class Bacteroidia; order Flavobacteriales_F; family PHOS-HE28; genus PHOS-HE28. Next base: position 1,914 of record CAZJTB010000055.1, read on the forward strand.
AGCGTTGGCGACGTGGCTCCGCTGATCGGTTGCTCGAACGGATTGTCATCCGGCAAGGCCTGGTGGTACTTCTCGCGCGGCAGCAGCAGGTCCCAGGTGCGGCCGAGGTAGGCGTTGGCCAACCGCTCGCCATTGAAGCGCTGCACCCAATCAGGCAGTTCGCGCATGTACCAGGTGCTTGTTCCGAATGCGCCGTCGGGTCCACCGGCGAACCAATAGGCGGCATCGCCTGTGCGGCCGATCGGCAGGATGGCGCCACGATCCTTGATCGCGATCCCGATGGTGCGGCTCTTCCCATCGAAGCGTCGCTCCAACTCATCGGCCAATGTGGTGGCCAGCAGGTTCATGGGCGACTTGCGCCCGGCCACGCTGTCGATGCCCACCTCGCGAACCGTATCTGGAGCGGCCGCGCAGTACAGCTTGCTCCCGTCGGCCCGCACGAACATCTCGTTCGCCACGATGCCATGCCGTGCGGGCGTTGTACCGGCATACACGCTGGTGTGACCGGGGCCGGTCTCCGTGGGCACATAGTCGAAGTGCGCATCGCGCAGGAAGGCGCCTCCCGTGGCCAGCCGCTTGAATCCGCCGGGGCCGAAGTTGTCCCAGTACCGGTAGAGGTAATCGGTGCGCATCTGATCGATCACGATGCCGACAACGAGTTTGGGCGGCTGCTGATATGCGGGGACCTGGGCGAATCCGCATGCCATGCCCAACAAGGATGCAGCGAGAATCATCGATGGCCGAAGACGATATAGCGTCGATCCATTGGGTCGACCGAGGAGAAACCAGAGCATGGCACGATTGGAATTACGCATGGCGTGCAACGATATGGAACACTGCCAGGCACACCACCACGCTGATCACGATGTTGGCCGCCGCCATGGCCGCATGCCCTTCGCGCAGCAGCAGGAAGTTCTCGTAGCTGAAGGTGCTGAAAGTGCTGAAGCCGCCGCAGAAGCCCACGGCAAGGAAGGCCTTGAGTGCATCGCGGCCTTCGAGCTGCGGCTGCATGCGCAGGATGAGCCACGCGAGAATCCCGGTGGCGATCACGTTAGCGAAGAGCGTGGCCCAAGGGAAAGCGCCCTTGAGTCCGAAAGCGAGCACAGCGCGTGTGATGCCGAAGCGCGCCACGCTGCCGATTCCGCCGCCGACGAAGACCGCGATCCAGGTGTTCATGCTTGCGAAGGTCGTGGCTTCGCGATGAAGCGCCGAAAGATGAGCGCCGCAAGTGAACCGATCATTGCGCCGTAAAGACCGCCCACGAGCACATCGCCGGGATAATGCACGCCGAGATAGACGCGGCTGTAAGCGATGAGCGCAGCCCAAGCCATCAGTGCCAGGACTCCCCAGCGCGGGGTGGCCCGCAGCACACCGATCATGAACACCGCGATGCCGAAGTGGTTGCTGGCGTGCGATGAGACGAAGCCGAATTGCCCTCCGCACTCCTTGTACACCAAATGCACAAGCCCCTGCAGCGACGGCTCGTGGCATGGCCGAAGGCGCTGCACCGTCTCCTTGAAGAGCAGCACCGAGCCCTTATCGCTGCACAGGATCATGAGCGCGATGAGGGGCAGCGACCACAGCAGCGCCTTGTCGCCATGGCGCTTGAGGATGAGCCAGAGGAAGAAGGCGTACAACGGGAACCACAGCATCATGCTGCTGGCCGCCTCCATGAGCGCATCCATGAAGTGGGCATGCGTGCCGTTGATCGCCAGGAAGGCCTCGCGGTCGATCGCGTCGAGGCGTTCCCAGATGCTCATGCGCTCCACTCGGGGAATTGCGCGCGCTGCTCCACCGGCCGGTGCAGCAGCTGCCACAGCTTGTCCTTCAGCTCATCGAGGCCGATGCGCGCCACGCTGCTGATGAGCACGCTATCCACGCCCTTGGGCAGCTCCTTGCGCAGCTGCTCCATCATCACGGCATCGAGCATGTCGCATTTGGTGATGGCGAGCAGGCGGTCCTTGTCGAGCAGCTCGGGGCTGTACTCCTTCAGCTCGTTCACCAGCACCTGGTAGTCATGCTTGATGTCGTTGCTGTCGGCGGGGATCATGAAGAGCAGCACGCTGTTGCGCTCGATGTGGCGCAGGAAGCGCAGGCCCAGGCCCTTTCCCTCGTGCGCGCCCTCGATGATGCCGGGGATGTCGGCCATCACGAAGCTCTGATGGTCGCGGTAGGGCACCATGCCCAGGTTGGGCGTGAGCGTGGTGAAGGCGTAGTCGGCGATCTTGGGCTTGGCGGCGGTGATCACGCTGAGCAGGGTGCTCTTGCCTGCATTGGGGAAGCCCACCAGGCCCACATCAGCCAGCACCTTCAATTCCAGCTTGAACCACTTCTGCTCGCCGGGCTCGCCGGGCTGCGCGAAGCGCGGCGTCTGGAAGGTGCTGCTGTGGAAGTGCTGGTTCCCGAGGCCTCCGCGCCCGCCCTTGAGGAGTATCACCTCCTGGCCATCCTGGGTGATGTCGAAGAGGGCCTCGTCGGTGGCGTCGTCCTTGGCCACGGTGCCCAGTGGCACCTCGATCACCACATCCTTGCCGCTCTTCCCGCTGCATTGGTTGCTGCTTCCCACTTCGCCATCGCCGGCGATCACGTGCTTGGTGTAGCGCAGGTGCAGCAGTGTCCACAATTGCTTGTTGCCGCGCAGGATCACATTGCCGCCGCGCCCGCCATCGCCGCCATCCGGTCCGCCCTTGGGCATGTACTTCTCGCGCCGCAGGTGCGCGCTGCCCGCCCCACCCTTGCCAGAGCGCGCCTCGATGCGGATGTGGTCGATGAAGTTCACTTCGGTGTTCTTGTTGGTTGGGGTGGTTGGGAGTTGATGAATACGCTGGCCTGCTCTCAACCCTCAACCCGATTCAACATTCAACTCCCAACCTGCATTGCCTCAACATTCAACCCCCAACCTGCCTTTCAATCAACCCTCAACCAACGACTTGAATCAACCGCTCCGTGATCTCCTGCACGCTGCCCACGCCATCGATTGCCTTGTACTTTCCCTGCGCGCTGTAGTAGTCCTTCAGCGGGGCGGTCTTGCTCTCGTACTCGCGGATACGGTTGCGGATCACGCCCTCGTTGCTGTCGTCGGCACGGCCGCTGGTGGCGCCGCGGCCCAGCAGGCGCTTCACGAGCTCCTCTTCGGGCACTTCCAGCGCGAGCATCACGGTGATGGGCTCGCTCTTGGCATTGAGCATGTCGTCGAGCGCCTCGGCCTGCGCCTTGGTGCGCGGGAAGCCGTCGAAGATGAATCCCCGGGCCTCGTTGCTCGCCTCAATCTTGTTGCGGATCATGCCGATGACGATGTCGTCGCTGACGAGCTCGCCGCGGCCCATGATCTCCTGGGCCATCAGCCCCAGCTCGGTGCCGGCATCCTTCTCGGCGCGGAGGATGTCGCCCGTGCTGAGGTGGACAAGGCCGTAGCGCCCGATCAGGAATTCGCTCTGGGTGCCCTTGCCAGCGCCTGGCGGGCCGAAGAGGACGATGTTCAATTTGCTCATGACTGGGGAAAGCGCCTTTCGGCTCAGGTTTCAGCGATCTTGAGGATGCCGGGCAGGTTGCGCCCCAGGCCGTCGTGGTCGAGGCCACTGCCCACCACGAAGGCATTGGGGATCTCGAGCGCCACGTAGTCGATCGGGATATCCTGCTTGTAGGCCTCGGGCTTGAAGAGCAGCGCGGCGATGCGCACGCTGGCGGGATGGTGCTCGGCCAGCGCATCCATGATGTGGCGGATGGTGCTGCCGGTGTCCACGATGTCCTCCAGCACCACCACGTGGCGGCCCTCGATGCGCTCGCTGAGGCCGATGAGCTCGCTCACCTTGCCGGTGCTGCGCGTGCCGTGGTAGCTGGCCACCTTCACGAAGGTGACCTCGCACTCGAGGCCCAGGCGCTTCACCAGCTCGGCGGCGAAGAAGAAGGCGCCATTAAGCACGCCGATGAAGAGCGGCCGTTTGCCTGCGTACTCCTGCTCCATGCGCGCAGCCACGCGGTCGATGGCGGTGCTCACATCGCTTTCGGCTATGAAAGGCTCGAACTCCTTGTCGTGCAGGCGCACCCGGCTCATGGGCGGCGAAGGTAGGTTTCGAGCCGTGGGAGGCTGCCAGGCCGCTGGACGCCCTCGGTTAGGGTTCTTTCGACCGGACATTCCGGAGCGCGGGGTGCCCCGCGCTCCGGAATCTCACGGTTCATCCTTCCCGCTTCGCTAAGCCGCGCGATTCAAGGCTTAGATCTTCACGGCGCGCTTCACCAGCGGCTCGCCATCGAGCACCAAGGTGATGTAGTACACACCAGGCGCCAGGTTCTCTGTGCTCCACTCGACCTGGAACTCGCCCGCTTCGCGCTGGGCATCGCTCAGCACGCGCAGGTCGCGGCCATCGGCGCTGTTGGCAATCAGCTGCATGCGCCCACCGCGCTCAAGCGTGCAGAAGAGCGTGGTGCGTTCGGTGAAGGGGTTGGGCGCGATGCGCAAGAGGCGCTCTAGGCCCAGGAGCAATTCATCCGTTGCCGCCTGGCCCATGGCCGCCGCCAAACGCTGATCGGAGCCCGGGTTGGCGCAGCAGGCGGCGAGTTGCTCGCGCAGCTCTTGCATCTGCGCGCGCAGCGCATCCATTTCGCTCTCCTGCGCTTGATGCCCGGCGATCAGGTAGGGTATCAGCGCAGCATGGTTCACGACCTTGATCGCAGTGGAGGGCTGCAGCACAATCCCTTCACGGTCGCGATGCTCCGGGGCAACGGCATCCATCACCAAGCCGGGCAGCACCTCTTGCATTTCCTGAGCCAACAGGCCAATCTGATCGCCCGTTGGCAGGCCCATCATCGGGAAGTGCTCCAGATCGTAGGTGTAGCGATGGACCCTCAGCTGAGCCAGCTTGCTTGTCAGCTCATCCAACTGGGCATCTGTGATGCCGGTCTTCAGGTTCGCATCCGATGGACCCCACGGACCATTGGTGATAACCCCTGTTCCTGCAACCCATGCCGCCGTGCTATTCGCAACCACTGGGGCACTCGCCAGGAGGCCATAGTTATTGCTCCCACCTTGAGCTATGGCCACAACGCCATGGCTGTTCGTCATTTGGCCAGCAGGGCCCCATGACCAGAAATGGCCGCCATAATTGTTCGTCGCTGTGCCATGGTTCCATAGCCGAGCACTTATGCCATAGTTGTTCTCCACAGTGCCAGTTGCGCTGATCGAGGTTTGCCCATCGAGGATGAAGTTGTTCTCTACCGACACGTTGTCGCCGACACTCGCCTCGGCCTGGTATGCGCGGTTGCTGTGCGTGAACCCTGGCATGCTCGCGGTCGCATTCGAGCGCACGCCGATGTTCCCTTCAGTCCATAGCGAGCTCTGCGCTCCATATACGATTGCGCTGATGCCACGGTTGACCAGCCCGTTCCCTGTAACCTGGAACTCCCCCGCTGTTCCGCTGATCCCATCGAGGTTGAACGAACCCGCACTTCCCGCCGATAGGCCGCTTGAAGCTCCCAGCCGCACATGCAGCTTCGCCCACGGATTGGCGGTGCCGATGCCCACGAAATTCGCATCGCTCGGGCAGCTTGTGCTGCTCCCTACCGCCGTAATCACGTCGTTATTGTTCGCGCCACCGATTAACGTCCAGTCGCAATCTGCGCCGCCCGGATTCGAGGGCAAGGTGCGCCACTTCACCACGCCCCGCTCAGCACTCGGTGCGGGCGAATCATCCACCACCAGCACTTTGTACGGGCCAGTGTGCTCAGGGTCGTCGGGCAGCTGGCGCACCCGCACGCGCCCATTCACAACGTCCACGCGCTCGCTAGGCTCCGTGATCAAGGGGTTCGCGAGATTGGCCGCGTAGAAATCACCGAAGCCGATATAGGCCTCATCGTACCGGATCGGGAAGATGCGCATGGCCTCAAGCCCTTCGGTGCTCTGTGCTCCGCTGGCGGCAGCTGCACTGTAGCCGCTGGTGAAGATGAAGCGCAGGCGGTCACGCAAGGTCAAGCCGGGATTATCGCTCCAATGCAGCACCATGTCGGTGAAATCCACAGCACCGGTCTTCTGCCCAAGGAAGCCATGATCCTGGTTCCCCGTTACGGTGAGTCCGTTCTTCATCCACGGCCGATAGCTCGCTTCTGCACCGAAGTGCCATCGTGCAGGTGCATGCGGCTGAATGGCCCCGGGTTCCCGCCGCTCCAAAGCGTGCTGTTCGGGCTCACCCCGACGAAACCGCTGGCCAGCTGCGCGGCGAAGCTGCCGATCGTGTAGCTGCCGGAAGCATTGATCCGCACACGCTCCGTGGTGTTCGTCAGCAGCCGCAGATGCCCCTGCGGCGCGTTGATGTTGAAATGCGTCGCGCTGGGGTCCGCGAAGAGTTGCCCGCGCTCATTGGCAGCGCCGGTGCCGCCCTGGAACATGCGCCAGAACGTGGAGCCCGTGGTGGGGGCATTGGTGCGGAAGACCTCAGGGGTGTTGTTTCCATTGGGCATCAACTCCCCGTGGATCTGGAAGGCCGCTGGGTACGGTGTGGCGGTGAGGTTCCCGATCGCCACACCCCGGCCAATGTCCGGTGTGGACGGATTGGTGCGCCACCAGCCGGATGTGCCAATTTGAGTGAACTGGGCCGATGCCCCTGTGATCAACGTGAAGACACCCATCATCAGGGCCTTCACCCTTCTGTTGTACTGCATTGTATTCGGTCTTAGCGACCGAGGAACACGCGCTCAGCACTCCTGCTTCCGTCGACTCGCTCGGCTGCTACGATGTACACCCCGCTGGCCCAGGTGCTGGTGCTGATGCTCCAGCTATCCAGCGCACGAACATCCTGCTCCGGCACCACCAACCGACCTACATCGTCCACTACCTTGAGGTTCAGTACCCCACTGGCTCCCAAACCTGTCACATTCAGGTTGCCCGTAGATGCGTCCATCCAAACCTGGAATGGATCCTTTGCCGTATCGCCGGTGCCTGACTGTTGGGAACAGTAGAACGGGTCGGCGGAAACACAGACCTCATCAATGTAGTAGTAGGCCAGGTATCCGGTGCCATTGGGGTCCATCAACGACCAATTGGTCACCTCATCGCTGAAGAAATTGCCCACGACCACGTATTGGTAGGCCGAATCCGCAACGAACGAACCGCTGATCACCGTCCAGTTCAGTGTGTCCTCGACCACAGTGCTGCCGTACACTTGAGCATAACCTGGCACAGGCTGGAAGTCGTTCTGTACCCAATGTGACATGGTGAACAGCAAACCATTGTGGTCATTCGCGAACCGAACCCGCTCCACGAGTGGCAGGCCTCGCCCCAATGCAAGGCTAACCTTGAAGGATGCGTAGTAGTTGGCGCCAATCACGAGCGGCTCTGATAAAGCTATGCCAATCCATTCGCGGGTGTACCAAGGCCAACCATCATCATCACTGAAGGTGTGGATACCGGCGTACCCATTGCCATGAGAGGGCCATTGCTCACCATACATGTTCATCGGCACACCACAGGAATCCGGTTCGCCGCATACGTTGTAGAGCTCACATGATGCAGTCCCTCTGAAGGTGAGCCAACCCACGGCTTTCTCGATCTCGCCCTGGTCTTGCGGGCAGGCGGTGATCTCCTCAAAGCTCCAATTGGGCACGAGGTTCTGGGCGCGCAGGCATGACGAGTGCAACAGCAAGCAGGTAAGCAGCAGCGCTGAGCGCATGTTCCTCAGTCTTGTTCAAATCCAAATACCGCGTCTTCGGCACAAGGAGGACGGTCGCACTAATGTGCGCGCTGCCTCCGCTTCCGGCCTGCTTGCAGTCCGGGTGCTCACCGCCCCGCCCGGCTCGCGGCTTGTTCCAGGCGGGGTCGGTACCTTTGCCTAGCTCGTTTCCATTTTCATTCGCGTGTTAGTGGGATATGGAGCAACCGGCCCCTGGTGTTTGCGCACCGGGGGCTTTTTCGTGAAGGAGGCTATGGCCTACCTTGTTGGGCTGGAAGAATGAGCAAGGCGCAAGGCGCAAGGCGAGGCGGAGACGGAACTGGCGCTGCTCAGATATG
>CAZJTB010000056.1:0-8485 GCA_964548485.1 uncultured Chryseobacterium sp.
GCCCATCGATGAAGACGCGCTCGCTGCCGGAGAGCACGATGATCACCGAGCCCGCATCGTTCCCGCGCAGGCGATAAGGCCCCTGGTTCCCCTCCACGCCCTGGATCACGTTGCGCGCGAACTTGCCCTTGCTGATGGCGGCGCTGGCGCCCAGGCGCATGTCGCCGGCCGCACCCGCATCCACCTTCGTATCGAAGCTGATGCCCTTGGTCTTCTTCAGGTAGGTGAGGAAGTGGCTCTTGGGCCGTTGCAGCACGAAGTCGCCGGCAATCAACTCCCACGCATTGCCCGGCCCTTTCTCCGATTCCTCGAAGACCTTGATGAACACCTGATCGAAATCCTGCAGCTCCAGCGTGTTGCCGCCGGCCTGGATGGGGATGTTGTTGTCGGTGATGGAGGCCGCGATGCCGATGCGATCGCTGAGCCGGCCGCCGAGCTCGAGGTTGAGGGTGGAATTGACGGACAGGTCCTGGTTGTTGCCGAAGAGCACGCCGCGCGATATGCTGCCGCTTCGCTGCAGCCCGCGGATGCCGATGAGGTCGCCATCGCCGCGCGGCGGCACATACTTGAAGGGGTCCGGCTTCGCGCCTGGCGCCGTGAGCCGTGCTGGATCCTTGTGCCGGAATGTCCCGCCGAGCAGCAGCGGCAGAACGCGGTAGCGCACGAGCACCGAATCCGGCGCGCCCTTCATGACCACTACTCCGGTGTAGGGCAGCAACGCGTACCGGCTGCCCGCCACCTCGGCCGAATCGGCCATGAGCGAGAGGCTCTCCGGAACGATCGTGAGCGTATCCACGCGCAAGGTGTCGCCCTGCGGCTTCACCCAGCGCTCGCGCCAGGCAGAGGGCCACTGGGCGCATGCCGAGCCGCCAAGAAGCACCAGCCACCATGCCACCGAGCAGCGCAGGAAACCTGCGGCCGCCATCCTCAGCCTCTGCTGCGCCACGGCGAAAAGTACCCGATGCTCAGTGGCCATGCGCTCGTTCCATCACCAAGACGCTGTTGAATGCCTGTGGAGGAAGGCTCCACGACGCAGAAATGACCCGGATACTTTTACCCGCCACACCGTCGATGCGCATCGTCCATTTCCTCTGCGCGGCTGCGCTGCTCCTGGGCTGCGGGGAAGCGCGCAAGCCCCGTGAACGAACGAGCCCTTCGGGCAAGTATTACGGCGGAGTCTTCAACGCCAACGAGAGCGAGCCCATCCGCAGCCTGTTCCCGCTGAACCTGGTGCAGGCGTCGGCGCACCGCATCGGCGCGCAGGTCTTCGAGGGCCTGGTGCGTTTCGATGCCAAGGACCTCTCCATCAGGCCCGGTCTGGCCCGATCGTGGGAGGTGGATGCGACCGGCACGGTGTACACCTTCACCCTGGCCGAGGGGCCGCGCTTCCACGACGATCCGTGCTTCCCGAATGGCAAGGGCAGGCCCCTCACCGCCAGCGATGTGGTGAGCTGCTACACGCGGCTTTGCACCAACCAGCCTTGGAACAAGATGTTCTGGCTCTTCCAGGACCGCATCGCCGGGGCCAATGCGCACTACCAAGCCAGTGCATCAGGGCCTGTTGCCGGAGGCGTCAAGGGCATCACCGCGCCCGACGAGCGCACCGTGCGCTTCGTGCTCACCCATCCCATGCCCGGCTTCCTGAACATCCTGGCCCACCAAGGCTGCTGGGTGTTCGCGCCGGAAGCGCTCGATCATTATGGCGCAGAGGTGATCTGGCATCCCGTGGGCACCGGAGCCTTCCGCATGAAGTCCTTTGAACGCGGCGTTTCATTGGTGCTCGAGCGCAACCCCGACTACTGGGGGCGCGATGCCGATGGCGCACCACTCCCCTACCTCGATGCCATCCGCTACACCTTCGTGGAGGACAAGAACCAGGAGCTCGACGCCTTCCTGGCCGGCAAGCTGAGCGTGGTGTACGAGCTGCCCATCGAACGCACCGGGGCGGCTGAGGATGGCAGCTGCATCGTGCAGACGACGCCGGCATTGAGCATCCAGTTCCTCGGCTTGAACACGCGGTACGCCCCCTTCACCGATATCCGCGTGCGCCGCGCGTTCAACCTGGCCATCGACAAGGCCGCTATCGTTGACAGCCTGCTCGACGGCCTCGCGGTGATGGCCGACCGCGGCGTGGTGCCACCGGGACTGGCCGGGTACCCGTACGAACGGATCAAGCTGCGGCCGCATGATCCGGTTGAGGCGCGCAGGCTGCTCGCCGACGCGGGCTACCCCGATGGCAAAGGTCTGCCTGCGGTGGTGCTGCAGGTGAACAACAGCGGCTACGGCTATGTGAAGGTGGCCGAGGCGGTGCAAGGCATGCTCGAGCGCGCCTTGAAGGCGCAGGTCATCGTTTCGGTGATGCCGGAAGAGCAGCATTTCCGCCGCATCGAGGCCGGGCACGCGCAGTTCTGGCGCGAAGGATGGATCGCCGACCACCCCGACGCCGAGAACTTCCTATCGCTGTTCTACGGGCGCAATGCGCCCGCCGACACCTCCGAGCCCTCCTACCTCAACAGCACGCGCCACCGCGACCCCCGCTTCGATTCGCTGTTCGCGCAAGCCGTGCGCACGGCTGACGAACGGCTGCGGCAAACGCTGCTCGCCTCGGCGGAAGAAGTGCTGATGGAGAACGCCGTGGTTATCCCGCTCTATCACGAGCGCTCGGTGCGCCTGCTGCAGCCGTGGGTGAAGGACATGCCCATCAACGGCATGGAGTACCGCGATTTGCGGCTCGTCTGGTTCGATCCGGCCCGCAAGCGCTAAGCATCCGCGGGGCCTGGCCCTGATGCGGCCGCCACCTGCTCATACACCAGGTGCTTCGCCAGCGGCATGAAGGTCTCGATGCACGGGATGCCGACCTCCGCCTCGAACACGTACACCGCCGGATTCGGCTCGCTTCGGAACTTCCTGACAAGGTCGGATTTGATGGATTCATACGTGCACGCCAGGCTCACGGTGTACGAAGCCACATAGCGCGTGCGCAGCCGCGAAGCGGGCACCGACCCAGGCGGGGGCTGTATGCTGCTGAGGCGATACGCATAGGCGCGCGCCTCGGAGCCGGCGCGCAGCAGCAGCCAGCCGGCCGAGGCATCGAGCGGAAGCAGGCCCACCGGGGCGAACGCGATGCGACGCGCGAGGGCCTCGCGGATCTCGAGGCCCTCGGCCAGCGCATCCTGAAGGCCGGGCACCGCCCATGCGATCAACTCATCCACCACGCTCAGCCAGTCGTCGGGCATCAACGGCTCGTGCACCGCCAGGCCCGTGCGCGGATCGAAGCCCAGCAGCTGGGTGCCGAGCACCCGCGACCATTGCTCCTTCTCCTGCCTCACCCTGATCAGCTCGTGCAGGTGCGCCTGCAGCTCCTCCAGATGCGGATAAAGCTTCTGCTGATTGAATCGGCCACGGACCACCTGCAGGTAAGCGAGCAGCGTGTACTGCTTCAGCTCTAGATCCAAGGCGGGCCTGAAGGCCCAGTCGCGCGGCAGTCCGATGTGTCCCATGGCGCAGCGTAAATTGAACGCTGTGTTCAAAAATAATGTTGCCCGGCCACGGCGGCTGCGCTGACCGGCGGCACCTTTGAACGTCAACAGGTGCACCGAACAACCCCGATGCGTAACTACACGACCGCCCTCCTGCTCGCCGTATTCGCCTCAGCCTGCGTGCCCGCACGCAAGTACGAGGAAGCCAACAACCGCGCGAAGGCCCTGCAAGCGCAAGCCGACGCCGCCGAAGCGGGCGCGCGCGATGCCAAGGCCGCGCTCACCGAGAAGACGGCCGCCATGGAGGAGATGCGCAAGCGCATGGCGCGCCTGGAGCAGGACACCACCGTGCTGGGCTCATCGCTGCGCACCATGACCGTGCAGTATGACAAGATCAACAACCTGAACAACGAGCTGCTGGAGAAGTACAACAAGCTGCTCGCGGGCAGCAGCAGCGAGAACCGCAAGCTGCTCACCGACCTGGAAGCGCTGCGCCTTGATCTGATGAACCGCGAGGACTCCGTGGCCGCGCTGGCCAAGCGCGTGGGCGACAAGCAGGCGGCACTGGCGAGCCGCGAAGCGGAGCTGGCCGCGCTGCAGGCCGAGCTGGCGCAGAAGGACGCGGCCATGAAGGCGCTCAAGGACCGCGTGAGCGCGGCGCTCACCGGCTTCGAGGGCAAGGGGCTCACCGTGGTGCAGAAGGATGGCCGCGTCTATGTGAGCATGGAGAACAAGCTGCTCTTCCAGAGCGGCAGCTACGCGGTGGATGCCAAGGGCAAGGAGCTGATCGTTAAGCTGGCCAAGGCCATCGAGGGCGAGAAGGACCTGAACGTGCTCGTGGAAGGCCACACCGACACCGACAAGGTGCTTGGCGGCGGCGCGCTGAAGGACAATTGGGACCTGAGCGTGATGCGGGCCACGAGCGTGGTGCGCATCATGCAGGAGAACAGCCGGCTCGACCCCGTGCGCGTGACCGCCGCCGGCCGCAGCGAGTACATACCCGTGGATGCGGCCGACAAGGCCAAGAACCGCCGGATCGAGATCATCCTGGCGCCCGACCTGAAGGAGCTGATGAAGCTCGTGAAGGACTGACCGCTACGAGAGCGAGGGCTGGGGCATGGCCTGCGTGAGCCAAGCGCGCGCATCGGCCTCATCGATGAACACCGCCGTCTCCTCCTCGCGTGGGTGATAGCGGAAGTAGATGCTCGCGAGCCGCTCATTGAACGGGCTCGACGCAGCCAGCGCCAGGCGCCGGGAGAGCCCGCAGCCCCGGTTCACCTCACGGTGGTCGATGGCGAGAACATTCAGGTCGAAGTCGAGCTCCTGCGGCAAAAGCACCAGGATATCGGCCTCTTCGGTGGCGCAGAGCTCCTGTTTGGCATGCACGATCTCGCCGAGCCCTTCCGCATCCAACTTCACATCCGGCTTGAACCGCACCTCCACCATGCGCGCGCCCGTACGCTCCAGCACGGCGGCCTTGGTCTCGATCAGTTGGGGATGATTCATGGCGCGAAGGTCGTTCGTTATGCGCGCATAACAGCCTGGCTGCCTTGGGCTTGTGAACAATTAACGGGGCAAGCAACGCCGGGCCTGATGGTGCTCGTCAACCCCAAGCGGGCGACCTTCGCCTCGTGCCATCCTGCCAAACCCACCAGCCATGAACCGAACCCTACTCGCGATCATGCCCATGTTCGGCGCGCTCATCAGCGCTGCCCAGACCCCGAACATCACCATCCAGATGAATATCCAGCATGCCACCTGCGGCAATGCCACGGGGGGCATCAATGCATGAGTCTGGGGAGGCACCCCGCCTTACACCTTCCTGTGGTCGCCTGCACCGCCCAACGGACAGGGAACGCCCACCATCTCCAATGCCGCGCCGGGCACCTACACCCTGCAGGTCTGGGATTCGAACGGGGGCGAGTCGAGCGCCGAGGGCACCATCATCCTCACGATGGACCTCTTCCCGCCCATCACGGGCGCCACGGCGTGGTCGTGCAATCCGGGCTGCAACGGCACCTATTACAGCTATGTAGCGCTGAATGGGGGCGCAATGCCGTACACGGTCACCTTCGACCCCGCGGGGCCTGCCGGCGGCGCGAGTCCAAATGGGCTGTACTTCAACAGCCTCTGCCAGGGCGAGACCTACACCATAACCGTGAGCGATGCCAATGGATGCACCGGCACCGTGGATGGACTTGAGGTGGTTGGCCCCATGGCCCCCACTATCGTGAACCAGCTGATCACGCCCAGCTGCCCGAATGGCGCCACGGGCGGCTTCATCCTCGAGTTCAGCGAGGCCGACTCCATTCTGGTGAACTCCGGGCAGGTGAGCGGCACGCTTACGGGAAACGTGTTCTCGGCCACCAGCCTGGCACCTGGCACATACACGATCTGGGTCAGCGTCGGCAATGGCGCCACCACCCCTCCTGGAACCAGCGGCCCGTGGTGCTCGGCCTCATTCGCCATCGAGGTGCCGGCGACCCAGGATCCTTGCGGCACGCTCACCGGAAAGCTCTTCGCCGACCTCGACGCGGACTGCAACCAAGGCGCCAGCGACCCGGGCCTGCCGCACCGGGTGCTGAGCATCGAACCCGGCGGGCTGCACACGCTGACGGATGCGGCTGGCAACATCACCACCGAACTGCTCTACGGCTCCTACAGCCTCGATGCGAATCTGGCCAACTACACGGTGGTGTGCCCCTCGCTGCCCGCAGCATTCGCGCTCGACGCGAGCAACACATCAGCCTCCATCGATATCGCCATGGAGCCCGGATTCGGCCCGGATGCAAGCGCCTTCCTGGTGGCCGGTGCCCATCGTGCCGGATTCCCCGTGCAGTACACCGTGAGCGCCTCCAACCAGGGCCCGTTCACCTTCAGCGGCGCCGTTCTCAACCTGCACTTCAACGCCCCGTTGGCGCTCGCGGACAATGGTGGCGGGGTTCTCGCAGGCCCTGGGCACCTGCAATGGGACCTGGGCACCTTGGCGCCCTTCGCGCATGTCGCCTTCGTGGTCACCTTCACCGTGCCCGCGAACGCCAGCCTCATCGGCACGCAGGTGTCCTGCACGACCTCGTTGGACCTGAATGATCCGGACAGCAACCCCGCCAACGATGAATACGTGCTCACGAGCACCATCATCGGCGCATACGATCCCAATGACAAGCTCGCCTCCACCAGCAGCCGATCGAGCAACCAGTTCTTCTTCCTCGATGCCGACCAGTGGATCGACTACACCATCCGCTTCCAGAATACGGGCACCGCTGAAGCCATCAACGTGCACCTCACGGACACCATCTCGACGCTGCTTGACCTGGCTTCGCTGGAGATCCTCGGCGCCTCGCACCCCTTCACCGCGCAGCTGCGCCCCGGCCGCGTGCTGCGCTTCGACTTCCCCGGGATCATGCTCCCTGACAGCACCTCCGATCTCCTGGGCAGCCAGGGCTTCGCGAGCTTCCGTCTGCGTCCGGTGAACGGATTGGGCGTGGGCGCCGTGTTGGAGAACAACGCCGACATCTTCTTCGACTTCAACGAACCGGTACGCACCAACACGGCAACGCTCGTGGCGGAGTTCAGCACCGGCATCGCCGCAAGCCAAGCCACCCCCTTGCTCATCAGGCCCAATCCAGCGCACGACCTCCTGCAGATCGATGCGCCACCGGGCACCACCCGCGTGGAGATCATCGGTGCTGATGGGAAAGTGGCCATGGCCACGGTGGTGCGGCCCGGACAGGCACGGATCGGTCTGCAGCAACTGCCCGTCGGCATCTACATGGTTCGCTGCTTCGCCGGTGAAGGGCTGCTGGGTCAAAGCCGGTTCGTGCGCCAGTAAGCGAAGCGTTTCGGAATGAATGGGCCATCCTGCGGGGTGGCTCATTCATTCGACGGCCATCGCTGGCGGTTCGTAGAAAACTGCGCGGACCCGACGAAAACGGGCTTCAGCGGCGCAGGTCAAGATGCTCTCCGGATGAAACGGGCCCAATGGGCGCCGAACCGTCGTGCGCGGAGGATCGAGCCGGATGACCGAAAGCGGATGGCAGGATAGTTTAGGCGCAAGCGCAGCAACGAGTCGGGAAGCTCGTGAACGCTGCTCGGCCGATCCGTGATGTCCCCCACGGCAAAGCCGAAGCAGGTCGCCTTGGGCAAGGAGGGCGGCGCGCCGGAACCAGTCCAACCTGTGGGGCGCGCACTTGGGTCATGCAGAGTAACCGATTGGCATCCTTCCGCAGCATCGCGGCAACCCTCCTCCTCCTGGGAGCATCCCCTGCCGCTGTTGGACAGACCAATTCGCAGAAAGCCGCCGTGCAGCTCTCGGCCACGGTGCAGGCAACGCCGGCACGCATCACGCTCAACTGGACCGCGCTGGCCAGCACAACCAGCATCACCATCTTCCGGAAGCCGCTGGAGGGCACGACCTGGGGCGCCGCCATCGCCACCCCGGCGGCCACCGAACTGAGCTATCAGGACGCGAGTGTTTCGGTGGGCACGGCCTACGAGTACAAGGTGGTGCGCGTGGCGGGGGGCGTCACCGGCACGGGTTACATCTCCACGGGCATCGCGGTTCCTCCGGTTGATTACAGGGGCCGGATGATCCTGCTCGTGGACAACACCTATTCCACGGCGCTGGCGAGCGAGCTGGCCTTGCTGCAGCAGGACCTGCGCATGGATGGCTGGAGCGTGGCGCGCACCGACCTGCCGCGCACCGCTTCGGTGGCTACGGTCAAGAGCACGATCGCCGGGCACTACAACGCCGACCCAACCAACACGAAGGCGGTCTTCATCGTGGGCCACCTGGCTGTGCCGTACTCCGGCAATCAGGCGCCGGACGGGCACTCCGAGCATGTTGGCGCGTGGCCTTGCGATGGTTACTACGGTGAACTGAACGGCACCTGGACCGACAACACGGTGAACAACCAGAGCCCCACGCGCGCCGAGAACCGGAATGTTCCTGGCGATGGAAAGTTCGATCAAAGCAACTTCCCCAGCGACCTTGAACTGCAGGTGGG
>CAZJTB010000056.1:8566-9856 GCA_964548485.1 uncultured Chryseobacterium sp.
ACTTCTTCAACATGCCGGCCTTCGCTGCGAGCGAGACCGAGCTCACGCGCGCCTACCTGAACAAGCTGCACGCCTACAAGGTGAAGCAATGGACGCCAACAGCGCGCGGGCTGGTGTTCGACAACCTGCAGTGGGTGAGCAACCCGCTCGCCGCGAGCGCCTGGCGCAGCATGGCGCCACTCGTGGGCGCGGCCAACATCACGGCGGCCAACCAGAACGCCACCACTTTCAAGGACCTGGTGAACAACCAGAGCTACCTCTTCGCCTATGGCAGCGGCGCGGGCGGCATGGTGTCCGATGGCGGCCAGCTCTCCTACAACAGCGCGGATCGCGTGGGCACCACGCAGGACTTCGCAGGCTCGGTTTCCAACGGCGCCGTCTTCAGCATGTCGTTCGGCAGCTACTTCGGCGATTGGGACAACCGGAACAACTTCCTGCGCGCCTTCATCGCCAGCGGCAATGGGCTGGTGAGCTGCTGGTCGGCCATCCCAGGCTGGTACTTCCACCACATGGGCATGGGCGCGCCGGTGGGCTTCAGCACGCTGATGACCATGAACAACAGCAGCCTGTACGCGCCGCTCACCGATGGCTGGCAGGGCTCCATCGGGCGTGTGCACCTGTCGCTGCAGGGCGACCCCTCCCTGCGGCTGAAAATGCTGCTGCCGCCATCCAACCTCACGGTGACCAACACCGGAGGATATCCCACCTTCTCCTGGCAGCAATCGACCGAGGCCGTTGATGGCTACCACTTGTACTCCATTGACGGAGCCACCGGCGCCATCACACGGATCACCACCAACCCGGTCACGGGTGGGTCTTTCGCGGCCACTACCATCCCTTATGTATCGGGCCGCGAATACATGGTACGGGCGGTGCGCCTCATCACGGAACCGAGCGGGAGCTACCACAACCTCTCCTTGGGAGCCTCTGCCGTATCACCGGCTTCTGCGGCACCCGATTGCCAAGGCGTGGTGGGCGGGTCCGCTCTTCCAGGAACGCCGTGCAACGATGGGAACGCCTGCACGGTGAATGATGCGTGGAACACGAACTGCCAATGCGTCGGCACCTCCACTGCCCCGTCGGCCACCATCACCGCCAATGGGCCCACCTCCTTCTGCACCGGCGGGTCCGTTGTGCTCAACGCGAACACCGGCACCGGGCTCACCTACCAGTGGCGCAGAAACGGGGCCAACATCGGCGGAGCCACCGCATCGAGCTACACAGCAACCGCAGCGGGCAGCTACACGGTTGTGGTGAGCAGCGGCGGATGCTCCACCACCTCCACCGCGA
>CAZJTB010000057.1:0-9806 GCA_964548485.1 uncultured Chryseobacterium sp.
TGCTCGGGGCCGCTTTCCGATACCAGCTTGGTATGGCCGATGGTTTCTTCCGTGCCGATGAGGAGAGCCTGCTGAAGGTGGTGGTCTCGCTGCGTCGCCACCGCCCGCAAGTGGTCCTCACCAATGCGGTGCGCGATCGGCATCCCGATCATGGCAGGGCCGCCGCGCTCGTGGCTGAGGCCTGCTTCCTCAGCGGACTGCATCGCATCGCCACCGAGCATGATGGCGCGGCGCAGCCGGCCTGGCGCCCCACCACCGTGCTGCATGCCGTGCAGGACCGGTGGATTGAGCCCGATGTCGTGTTCGATATCACGCCCTACTGGGAGCGCAAAGTGGAAGCCCTGCGCTGCTTCCCCTCGCAGTTCCATGATCCGGCGAGCAATGAGCCGGAGAGCCCCATCGCGCGCGCCGATTTCCTGCCCTTCCTCGAGGGACGCGCCCGCGAAATGGGCCGTCTGCTCATGGTCTCGTTCGGCGAGGGCTTCACCGCCTCGAGGCCCTTTGGCGTGGAGGATGCCACCGTGCTGCGCTGAGATCAGCGCCCGAGCAGCCTGCGCATGATCGCTCCCAATCGCCCGGCATCGCCCGCTGTTGGGAGGTAGTGCCGCCATCGCGCGCCCGTGCAACGGCGGAACACGAGCGCCTGATAGATCAGCGCGGCCGTGTATGCGGCGCTGGCCGTAATGGCTGCGCCGAGGATGCCGTGGGTGGGGATCAAGGCGAGCCCGCCCGCCACCGTCACGGCCAGGCCGATGCCCGATGCCACGGTGTTGTGCAGCACGCGGCCGCTGCCGCTGAGGTAGTGGCTCAGGGCCTGCGATGCCGCCATCGCCAGCAGGCCCGGGAGCAGCATGACGACGATGCGGCCGATGCCCACCGCCTCCGGCCCGAAGGCCCACTGGAAAACCCGGTCGGGCAGGATGATCAGCGCAATCGCCGCCAGCGCGGCCAGCGCCACCGCGGCCTTGAGGACGGATAGCGTGAGGTCGCGCTGCCGGTCGCGCTCGTCCATGTTGCTCACACGAGCATAGAGCACCGTGCCCAGGCTCTTGGGTGCCAGCCAGGCCCCTTCGGCCAGTTGGGTCGTGATGGACCAGAGCCCGAGGAGCGTTGCGCCCTGAAGGCGATCAACGAGGTAGTAGGAAAGCCGGTAGGTGAGCAGCTGCAGCCCGTTGGCCGCCTGTGCCGGCAAACCCTGGCGCAATAGCGCGGTGGCGGCGGCCATGGCATCCGATCGCTGTCCGGGTTGGCGCACCAGCAGCAGGCCGCTGAGCAGCGCAGTGGTGCCCTGCGCGGCATAGAGCGCCGCCACGTAGTCCATCAAATCCGGACCATCGTGGTTGAGGAGCCAGGTGAACAGGCCGAGCAGGAGCGCCGATCGCAGCAACTGGAGGGCATTGCTCTGGCCGAAGCGCTCGCGGCCGAGCAGCAGGTTGAGGTGTATCACAGCAACCGACTCGATGAGCGCCAGCGCGCAGGCATGCGCCGCCAGGCCCTCCGGCGCGAGGTCAAGCACGGCAACGAGGGGAAAGGCTCCGGCGCAGGCAACAGCCGCCCACACGTAGGTGATGAGGCGGAGGGTGCGCGTGCCGTGCCGGGGCTCCAGGTACACGAGCCCTCCTGCGCCCACATTGCTCAGCAGCATGATGAAGGTGATGCAGAGCAGCAGCAGGCTCATGCGGCCCACGCCCTCAAGACCCAAGGCATGCGCGGCCAGCGCCACGAGGAGCAGGCTCATGATCGCCATGGCCACGCGTGTGGCGATGGTGCCGATCGCGGGCCGCATCATGGCTTGCGCCGCTCCCGGCTCTTCTTGCGGTCGCGGCTGGCATTGGCCTTCGCGCCTTCCAGCACCGGGCTCTTGAGCCCGTCCACCAGCGTGAGGTCGCCGATGGCGCTGATGGTGCGCACGCCCTGCCCGTAGGCCGTGGCCGGGAATGCGTTGATCCGCCGCACCGGCGCCTCGTGGAAGGCCTCGGCGCTCAGGATGTCCACGCGGTTGATCCATACCGCGGGCCGCAGCGGGTCGCTGCAATCGAGCGCTGGCCGGTAGAGCAGCCCTTCGTGGATGAAGGGTGTGCCGGCCGGGCGCGCGTGCCGCGCATCGCACTTGATCGGCGAGCGCGCGTGCTCGGTGAATGGGCCGTGCGGGCTTGTTGCGTGGTACGCGTGCAGCATGGCCTCGGGCCACGGATCGCGGGTACCCAGCAGCCACCAGTGGCCATCGTGCTCGAAGAGGGTGGGAGCGTGAAGGGCATCGCGAAGGATGACCACGCCGGCATCCAGTGATGCGTTGTCCGAGCTCACCGGTCGCAGCCTCACCTCCTGCCGCTCGCTGTCCGTGATCACCGCGTGCACCACGCCGCGAACGGATGCCACGAAAGGGTAACCCGCGTTCTCCACATCGTCCAGCATGCTGCGCGAGCGCTTCAGGATGTTGTCCACTTTCGGTCGCACCCGGGCGATGGCACCGCCGAAGCCGTCCATGTCGCCCTTGCGGTACAAGGCGTTCAGGTCCCCATCGGCATCGAGGTAGCCGAAAGGCTCCATCCGCGATTTGCCCTTCGAGGGGTCGGGCAGCCACCTCACGTTGCGGCTCCCGACCTCGTTCAGCAGCACATGGATGGGCTGATAGAGCACGCCGATGTTCCACGGGCCGCTCTCATCCAGCACCGGATGCCCGCCACGGCCAAGCCACCGTTGCCAGGCGCGCCGCAGCAGGTGCCATCCATTCGGGGTGGGCAGGGGGCGCTCGGTATCCGCAGTGATGCCGGGCAGCTTGCCATCGTCCAATGCTTCATCGGCCAGGCGCTCGCGGGGCCAGTGGATGGCCTGAGCAACGGCGGCCTCGGCCACCGCCAGGTAATCGTCATCGGCCGGTAGGCAGCATTCCTTCAGCAGCAGGCCGTTCCCTGCATCCACCAGCTGCAGCCGTGCGAACCGCTCGCCCAGCAATGCTTCACGCACGCCGGGAGGGAAATGCGCAGCGGCTGCTCCATCGGGGTGCCTGAACACCCAATGCCGTTGCTGCGCATGGTGCGGCGGCGCGGCGGGCTCCGATCCGCCCAGGTGCAGCACGATGTCGGCATCCGCGTTGGCGGGGGCTGCGAGCGCCTTGATGCCGCTAAGCGATCCGCGCGCATCCGTTCCGGTGAATCGCGCCGATGCGCGGATCGCGCGCTCCAATGCGGCCGGGAGCGCTGGTTTGGCACCGTCGGATTTCTTGGCCTCAATGCTCCACCATCCGACCACATCCGCGAGCGGGCACTCGTTGAGGTGAAGAGCGGCCTCGGCCTCCCAGGCATTGAGCCAAGGGCCGGCTGAAATCGCGATTCGCTTCCGCTGCGCGCTCATGCCAGGCAGCGTTGATAGATGGTGGCGAAGGCCTGGCCCACGGCGGCCGGACTGAAGCGTTCGCCTACCGAGGCGCGAATCGCACCCGGATCCCAGCGCTCGGGCGCTGAAATCAGCCTAAGCATGGCGGCGGCGAGGGCCGCATCGTCGCGCGGGTCGATGAGGATGCCGTTCGCCTCGGTGATGAAGGCCTGCGGGCCACCGCAGCGGGTGGCGATCACCGGTTTGCCCTGCGCGAGCGCTTCGCCAGTGACAACGCTGAAGGTCTCCACGTTGCTGTTGACGATCACGGCGAACGCGTGCGCCATGCGGTCGAGCACGTCCCGATTGGGCAGCCGCCCTTCGAAGCGCACCAGGTCGCTGATGCCCAGTTCCCGAGCGAGTTGTTCTAGCATGCCGCGGTCCGGTCCGTCGCCGATGATGGAAAGATGCGCTTTTTCGCCTTGGCGCCGCAGGGCTGAAAGGGCGCGCAGCGCGCCGCTCACATTCTTCGTACGGTCAACGAGGTCGGCCACGATGAGGAATTCGCCGGAGGGTCCCATGGGGGGCAGCGGCCTTTCGAGGCCGGGCACCACGTTCGGCACCACGTCGTAGGCGGGGCACAGCCCATGCGCGCGCAAGGCGTCGCCCAGCACCGCGCTCACGGCCGTCACGGCACGGGCCCTGCGGAAAAGCCATCTGTTGATGGCGTGGAAAAACCGGCCCTTGCGGGCGTAGGTGCCGTCGAGGTATTCGCTGCTCTGCTCGCTGAGCAGGTAGGGCACCCCATGCCTGCGCCGCAGCCACCTGGCGAAGAGCGCCGGGCGCACCAGGATATAGGCGTGCAGGAGGTCGGGCCTGCCGCGGTCGCGCAGCACCACGCGCCATCCTTGGAGCGAGGCCCGCCAGTAGCGGATGAGGTTCACCGGTTTTCGAAGCGCGCGGATCCCTGATGCGCAGGACGTGTACCGCACGGTCAGTTCCCAGGGGCCATCGCCCTCATGCACCGTCATGCGCGCAGCGGTCCGTTGCCCGGCCACCGGCTCCACATGGAGCACGCTCATGCGCACGAACGCGCTGGTGGCAAGGGCCTGCTTGCGGATGAAATCGCCCAGCTGCGGGTCGCGGTCGCCGGGATACCATTTCGGGAGCAGGAGCACGTGCATGCTGATGGGCAAAGGTCGCGGCCACGATAACGCGAGCGATGCGCCCGGCTATATTTGCGGCCTGCCTGAAAAGGCGGCTCCGGCTATGGCCGGTGCATGGTGGATGTAGCTCAGTTGGTTAGAGCGTCGGATTGTGGTTCCGAAGGTCGCCGGTTCAAGCCCGGTCTTCCACCCCAGTGAATGAGCGCCCGCAGGGGCGCTTTTTCATTCGGCCCCGGCCGTGCTTCGCAAGGCGAGCAGCAGCCTTGGCGGCTAGGCGGAGTGCTTCTTGTTGCCCAGCACGGTGGTAGGGCTCCACTCGATCGCTCGGGCGAAGGGCTGCTTCCGTTGCGGGCAATCGGCCATGGAGCAGACGGAGCAGCTGGCGGGGATGCAGGGGTCCATGTGGATGAACAGCTCCACCTCCTGGCCGTCCTGCTCGTTCACGAGGCGCTCGATGTCGGCGATCTCCGCGTGCGCCTGCTCCAAGGTGTAGTACCACGGCAGGGTCACATGGCAGTCGATGTGCAGCACGCTCCCGTACTTGATGGTCCTGAAGTTATGCAGGTCCACCCACTGGGACCGGCGGGCGGCCTGCAGCTGCGCGATCACCTTCGCGCTGAGCTCAAGATCGGCTTCGTCCATGATGCCGGCCACCGAGCGGCGGAGGATGCGCAGGCCGGTGATGATGATGTAGCAGGCGAACAGGATGGCGAAGGCCTGATCGAGCCAGAGCTTGCCCGTTATGCGGATGAGCACCAGCCCGGCCACCATGGCCACGGTGCTCCACGCATCGCTGAGCAGGTGCGCGCCGCTGGCCTCCATGGCGATGGAGCGCGCCTCGCGCCCGCGCCGCTTCAAGGCGAGCCCCATGAGCAGGTTGGCCGCTCCAGCGAGGCCGGTGAGCAGGATGCCGGTATCCAGGGAATGGAGGTGCTGCCCGTGCAGCAGGGCCACGATGGCGCGCCAGATGATGAGCGCTCCGGCAACGATCACCAGCCCGCCTTCGATGCCCGCGCTGATGAACTCCACCTTGCCGTGGCCGTAGGGATGCTCGCGGTCGCGCGGCTTCGCGGCCAGCACCAGGCTGTAGAGCGCGAAGGCGCCGGCGGTCACGTTCACGATGCTCTCCAGCGCATCGCTCAGGATGGTGTTGCTGTGGGTGAGCCACCAGGCGGTGAACTTCACGGCCATCAGGGCGATGCCCGCGGCGAGCACCAGGCTCTGGAGGCGGATGTTGGCGGCTCCGGCCATCGCGCAAGTTTAACCGGCCGCCGTTGGCAAGCCCTGATCCGGCCTTCAAGCCGCTGCGCACCGTCGCCGTATCCTTGCCGCCGCTAAAGGCTGACACATGTTCGCACTCATGGCCATCGTCTTCGTGGTGGGCTACCTCGCCATCGCGCTGGAGCACCCCATCCGCATCAACAAGGCGGCCAGCGCCATCCTCACCGGGGCCGTGGTGTGGACCATCCTGCTCCTCGGCCGCGAGGGCATCTTCCATGGCGATCCCGCGCATGCCGGGCACGAGGGGTTGATCGCGCACCTGCTGGAGCACCTGGGCGACATCGGCAGCATCCTCTTCTTCCTCATGGGCGCCATGACCATCGTGGAACTGGTGGATGTGCACGAGGGCTTCCGCGTGATCACCGACCGCATCAGCGCCACCAGGAAGGTGCCCTTGCTCTGGATCGTGAGCGTGCTCACCTTTTTCCTGAGCGCCGCGCTGGACAACCTCACCACCACCATCGTGATGTGCGCGCTGCTGCGCAAGCTGATCAAGGACAAGGAGACCCTCTGGATCTTCGCGGGCATGGTGATCATCGCCGCCAACGCCGGTGGCGCCTGGAGCCCGATCGGCGATGTGACCACCATCATGCTCTGGGTGAAGGGCCAGGTGACCACCGTGAACATCATCGTGAAGCTGATCGTGCCCAGCCTGGTCTGCCTGGTGCTTCCGCTGCTCTGGATCGGCCGCACGCTGAAAGGCAACGTGGAGCGCCCCGATTCGGTGATCGATCATGGGCATCACGGCCATCACGCCAGCGGTGTCACCGCTTCGGAGCGCATCATGGTGCTCGCGCTGGGTGTGGGCGCGCTGCTCTTCGTGCCCATCTTCAAGGCTGTCACGCACCTGCCGCCCTTCATGGGCGTGATGCTGGGCCTGGGGGTGCTCTGGGTGTACACCGAGATGATCCACATGCGCCATGGGGTGGACCAGCGCGGCCACCTGATGGTGACCGCCGTGCTGCGCCGAATCGACCTGCCCAGCGTGCTCTTCTTCCTGGGCATCCTCGTGGCGGTCGCGGGTCTGCAGGTGGCGGGCCACCTCACCCTGCTCGCGGAGACGCTCGACCGCACCCTGGGCAACATCTTCCTCATCAACGGGGCCATTGGCGCGCTCTCTGCCATCGTGGACAACGTGCCGCTGGTGGCTGCGGCGCAGGGCATGTACCCCATGACGCAGTTCCCGCCCGATCACCTCTTCTGGGAACTGCTCGCCCTGTGCGCGGGCACCGGCGGCAGCATGCTCATCATCGGCTCAGCGGCAGGCGTGGCGGCCATGGGCATCCTGCACATCGATTTCATCTGGTACCTCAAGCGCATCGCCCTGCCGGCCGCCATCGGCTACATCGGCAGCATCCTCACCTTCTGGCTCATCTGGCACTGAGCCGCTGCCAGCTCACATGGTGGTGACGCCATACAGCCGGCAGAGCCAGCTGATATGGCCTGTGTGCAGCGCCTCGTGCCGGATGGCGTGCGTGATCACATCGCGCACGGTATCGCCGATGAGCGGCAGGCCGGTGATGTTCGGCGAATCGAGCTGCTCGGCCGATAGCGTGGGCAGATGGGCCATCGCCTTCTCGTGCACTGCCTTGAAGGTGGCCCATACCTCTTCGTAAGGCGGGCATTGCTCCTTGGGCAGGCCCGCGCTGCCCAGCGTGAAGTGCTTGGCCCAGCTGAATTTCTCGAAGGGGCCCCCGGTGCCGCGCAGCAGCAGGCCGTTCTCCGAAGTGGCCAGGTGCGCCACCAGCCAGAATGCCGTGTTGAGCGGCTTCCCTTCGCAGATGAACCGGCGGTGCGGGTCCTGGTCCTTCAACAGGCTCAGGTAGTAGCGCGAGTATTGGCGCGCGCGGTCCATGGTATGGGCGAGGATCTCGGCTTCGCTGCGTGGATGCATGTTGATTCGGTTGCGGCGAAGATGCGCTGAACCGTCGGTTGCTCCGGTGCGGAAGGCCCTGCCTTTCCCGTTGGGGGGAGGCTTCCCCTGCGAAAGCCGCGTCGCTTCGCGCCGCGCTTCCCTGCCATGGCGCTCGCTGAAGCTGCGCTTCGCTCGGCCGTGTGCAGGAAAGCCGCCTGTGCAGGCGGCTTTCGCATGGGGCGGAGAGGGAGGGATTCGAACCCCCGTTACCCGTGAGGGTAAAGCGGTTTTCAAGACCGCCGCATTCGACCGCTCTGCCACCTCTCCGAGGGCCGCGAAGGTACCTGATGCGCCTGCACAGCGATCTTCGGAGCCGATGCGCGGCACCATCACCTTCCTCGGCACCGGCACCAGCCAGGGCGTGCCCGTGGTGGGCTGCTCCTGCGCCGTTTGCGCCAGCGGCGATGCCCGCGACAGCCGCTTGCGCAGCGCCGTCCTGGTGGATGCGGGCGCGACCAGGTTACTGATCGATGCCGGCCCCGACCTGCGCCAGCAGATGCTGCGCATCGGCAACGACCGGCTCGATGCCGTGCTCCTCACGCATGAGCATATGGATCACATCGGCGGCATCGACGACCTGCGCGCGTTCAACTACAAGCAGCGCGCGCCCATGGATATCCATGGCTCCATCGCCACCCTCGAAGCGGTGCGCCGTGTGTACCACTACGCCTTCGATGAGCATCGCTACCCCGGCGTGCCCGAGCTGAGGCTGCATGCGATTGATGGTCCGTTCGCCATCGGCGATGCGCGCATCGAGCCCTTCGAGGTGCTGCACGGTGCCATGCCGGTGCTGGGCTTCCGCATCGGTGGCCTCGCCTACATCACCGATGCGAAGCATATCGGCGACGAGGTGATCGCGCGGCTGGCCGGAACGGAGGTGCTCGTGCTGAACGCGCTGCGGCGCAGCGAGCACCCCACGCACCTGAACCTCGAGCAGGCCATCGAGGTGGCGCGGCGCATCGGTCCGAGGCGCGCGCTCTTCACGCACATCAGCCATCTGCTGGGCGCGCATGCCGAGGTGAGCGCCGAGTTGCCTGCCGGCATCGAGCTCGCCACGGACGGGCTGGTGGTGCAATTCCAAGCGTGACTCGGGCCTTGGAACCGGGGCCTGTTGCCCGATAGCGACCGAATCGCCACCTTCGATCCGCACAAGCCCCGCACCCCATGCGCCTACCGGTACTCGCCCTCCTCGCCATCGCTGTCGCCACCGTCACCAACGCCCAGTTCCCGCGCGGCGGCCATGCGGTCACCTTCATCAAGGATGGCAACCGGCCGCTTGACATCACTTACCAGCAGGAGCTTCGGCAGGGTGCTGCATGGCAGGCGTTCCTGGCCGCGCATCCCGATTGGGTGGTGGAGTACAGCGAGTCGTCGGGCATGCCCCGCAAGGCCTTCGGGCCTCCCATCGCCGTGGCGGGTGCCACACCGGAGGAGAAGGCGATGAACTTCATCGAGGCGGAGCTCCAGCGCTTCGGCGTGCCCTTGGCGGAATTGGTGCATCAGCGCACGCTACCGGCGAAGCGCGTCACGTATGTGCACTTCGCGCAGCGGCACGCGGGCCTGCCGGTGCTGATGGCCAAGGCCCAAGTGAAGCTCGATGCGCTGGGCCGGGTGATCGCCTTCGGCGCCGATGTGCATGGAGGCATCCCCGATGGCGTGGTGCCCATGCTTGGCGAAGCGCAAGCAGCCGAGATCGCCCGGCAAGGGCTCGCGCAGGTGGGGGAGGTGGAGCAGCTTGGGCAGCGCTACCTGCCGGTGCCGCGCGGGCGCGCCGTGGAGCACCGGCTGGTGCAGGAGGTGATGGTGCATACCAACGGCGGCCGTCCGGGCCGTTACCAGTGCCTGGTTGATCTGGTGAGCGGCGAGCTGCTCTACCGCGAGGACCAGGTGGTGAGCGAGCACGGCCCGCATGGCGATGGCGGCGATGAGGCCGCCGAGGTTCAGGTGAACGGCAACGTGCACACCAACGGCGCGCTGGTGCCGGCCACGGTGCAGGGCCTTCCCGACCTCCGGCTCACGATCAATGGCAGCTTCTACTTCACGGACGATAACGGCTACCTCCCAACAGGGCTCACCGGCCCTGTATCGGCACAGGTGCAGCTGCGCGGCCGCTGGTCCAATACGCGCAC